>JANOHH010001204.1:0-9063 GCA_031406395.1 Verrucomicrobiota bacterium
GTTTCTCCCTGATCCGGAAAAGCTACTCCGAAGGAACTATTGCTGCAGACGGCGGAGAATGGGTTGCACTTGTCCTGGGTATCGCTTTTGGGATTTGTGGTTTGTACTTGTTGATTGAAACCCGAAGCATCATTGACCCGCTTCAGCGAAAAGCGCGGCGGGAATCAGTTGTATTCGGACGGTTTGTCCTCTTCCCGCGGAGTTTTCAATTCAGCGACTTCAAAGCCGTGCTTATTCGTTGCGCGGTAGATTCAGAATCAAATTGGGATCAGCTCTTTATTGGATTGAAACGGAATGACGGTCGCCGCCTTTGGATTGGCTATTGGAACGCACCTCACAAGGCTCATTGTGAGCCGGCGGAACAGCTGGCGGAACAACTCTCGAATTGGCTTGGCGTGCCGCTCCAACGTTCGTGAGTGGTAATTCAGACTTTGCCCGGCCACCCGTTCCGCCTAGATTCCCCGCATGCGAATCTTGTCAGGCATCCAACCCAGCGGCGCGTTGCATCTTGGAAACTATTTCGGGATGATGCGGCCCGCCATCGACCTTCAGGAAAAGGGCGAGGCGTTTTACTTCATCGCGGATTATCATTCGATGACCTCGCTGTTCGATCCCGTCGAGCGGCGCAAGAATACGCTCGACGTGGCGCTGGATTTTCTCGCGTGCGGCCTGGACCCAAAGCGGTCGGTGTTCTTCAAGCAATCCGACGTGCCCGAAGTCACGGAGCTTGCCTGGATGCTCTCCACGCTCACGCCGATGGGGTTGCTCCAACGATGCCATAGTTACAAGGACAAGGTGGATAAGGGCCTCACGCCCAGCCACGGCCTGTTCGCCTACCCGGTGCTGATGGCGGCGGATATTTTGATTTACGATTCGAACGTGGTGCCCGTTGGTCAGGATCAGAAGCAGCACGTGGAAGTCACGCGGGACATCGCCATCAAGTTCAACGAGCAATACGGCCCGACTTTCGTGATTCCCGAACCGCAGATCAAAGGCGAGACGGCCAAAGTGCCCGGCGTGGACGGCGAGAAAATGAGCAAGAGTTACGGCAACACCATCGAGATTTTCGGTGACGAGAAGGCACTCCGCAAAAAAATCATGGCGCTCAAGATGGACAGCCGCGCACCCGCCGAGCCGAAGCCGGACGCGGATCAAAATCTCGCCATCCAACTGCTCAAGCTCGTCGCGCCTCCCGGCGTGGCGGTGGATTTTGAAGAACGGCTCCGTGCCGGCGGCCTTGGCTACGGCGATTTGAAGAAGGCGCTCTTCGAGAACTATTGGAACTACTTTGCTGAAGCGCGAGCAAAGCGCGCAGAACTGCTGGCGAGCATGGATTACGTCAACGAGGTCCTGCGGGAAGGGGCGGCCAAGGCGCGGACGAAGGCGCGGGAAGTTCTGCAGCGGGCCCGCCAGGCGAGCGGGTTGGAGTGATACCGTAGCGGTGTCTCGGCAGAGCGCCGCTGTCTTTTCGAGAGTCGCCGAGCCGCTGTTACGTTACCGCGATTGCTTGAGCAGCCACTCGTAAAGCCCCGGGTTCTGGTAGGTTTCCGTCCAGGAATCATGGTTGGCATCGGGATAAACAGTTAACTTCACTTTCTGGGCCCCGAGCTTTTTGAGCTGGGCCACCACACGCTGGGACTCGCTCAGCGGAACAACGTCGTCCTTGGCGCCGTGAAACGCCCAGATTGGGAGGCGCTTGATTGCGGCGGGTTTGTCGCGCGGCCCAAGCACGACCTCAATCATGTTGCCGCCGCCGCAGATCGGAACGAGGGCCGCGAACTTTCCTGGATGCCGCAAACCCAGTTGCCAGGTGCCGTAACCGCCCATGCTGATGCCGGTCAGGTAAATGCGGTTCGGGTCCACGGCGAACTTGTTCTTGACGTGATTGAGTAATTGGAGCAGCGGCTCATTCTCCCAAATCCGGCCCGCCGGGCAATGCGGCGCCACGATCATGAAGGGAAATTCCTGGCCAAGTTTCACCTCCCGCATCGGGCCGTGGACGGCCACAAGTTGGAGGTCCGTCCCCCGTTCGCCCGCGCCGTGGAGGAAAAACAGCAGCGGCCAACGCTGCCCGGTTCTCCCCGGATAGTTCCGAGGCAGGTAGCAGAGATATTGCAGGTCGCCCGCATGTGTGACTTTCCAGCTTAACTTTTCGGTGGTCAGGGTGGGGTGGTTGGGTTCTTTGATAGGCCGATGCACACCAATAACAATGGGCAAAAGCGCTGCTGGTTTCAATCAAGAACAAGGGTCGTCGCCGTCGCCGTGTGGAGCGGCGGACTCGATGAGCGTGATTAAGTCCGCTTCCTCACGTCAGCGGCTACAGCGCGCTGGACGGGGCAGCACACCGCCCCTAACATCCCACACCGTGACAACGGATACGCAAATCCTGATCGCCCTCCGCAACGTGGAGCATGGCGGTGTGTCGGGCGCAGAACTCTCACACCGGCTCGGTGTGACACGGGCGGCGATCTGGGCGCGGATCGAGGAACTGCGAAAGCTGGGTTACGAAATTGAGGCCAGTCCGGTCCTGGGCTATCGCCTCGTCAGCGCACCCGATTTGTTGCATGCCGACGATTTGCTTGCCCACCTGGGCAAAACCGAGGTCATCGGGCGGGACATCCGGGTGTTTGAGCAAACCACTTCCACCAACGACGTGGTCGAGAAATTGGCGCGCGATGGCGTGAAGGAAGGAGTGGTGGTTTTCGCGGAGTCACAAACCAAGGGCCGGGGACGGTTGGGGCGGGTGTGGCTTTCGCCCCCGCGCAAAGGATTGTGGTTTTCGGTTTTGCTCCGCCCCAACTTGCGTCCGCAGGAAACCACGCAGCTCACCGTGGCCGCGGCAACCGCGTTGTGGCGGGCGATTCATCAGCAGACCGGCCTGCACCCGGAGATCAAATGGCCCAATGACATATTGCTGCGGGGGAAGAAAGTTGTCGGCATTCTCACTGAGCTCAGCGCCGAAGTGGATCGCGTGAAACACATCACGCTGGGCGTCGGGGTGGACGTGAACCTGATGGCGAGTGAGTTTCCGGTCGAACTGCGAAAGATCGCGACTTCGTTGCGGATCGAACTCGGCCAGCCGGTGGTGCGGGCGGAACTGGCGACGGCGATTTTGCGCGAACTGGATGCCGACTACGCGCGGATTAACGCCGGCAAGTTTGCCGAGGTAGCCGACGAGTGGGAGGAGCATTGCACGACGATCGGCCAGCGGGTGGTCATTAACCAGGGTGGTCGCAAATTACGGGGGCGCGCGGAATCCCTCGACGATGACGGGGCGTTGCAGTTGCGCACGGAACATGGCCGGCTGGAGCGCATCATCGGTGGCGACGTAACGTTGGAGAAATAGGCCAGGCAATATCAAGAATGAAAAGGCCGGTTGGCGAGCCGCTTTCCTCCGTTTCGAATTTCTAAATTTTAATTTTGAATTGTCACATGATTCTGCTTTTCGACATCGGCAACACAAACACACACATTGGCCTGGCCAACGAGCGGCGCGTGACGCGGCAGGCGGACATTCCGACGGCGGCGTGGTTTTCCGGAGAGGCCCAAGCGCAACTCGCGCGTTTCGTCGGGCGGATGCGGCTGGGCAGGGTGGCAATTTGCAGCGTGGTGCCACGGGCCACCGCACCGGTGCGCCAAGTGGTGAAGGCCTTGTGGAATTTGGCCAGCCTCGAACTCACACCCACGACCTTGTGGGGCTTGGGCATTGATTATCCCAAGCCGCAATCCATCGGCCCGGATCGGCTGGCCAATGCGGTGGCCGCGCGACATCGTTTTGGCGCGCCGGTGGTGGTGCTGGATTTCGGCACGGCGGTGACGCTCGACGTGGTAAATGTCCGGGGGGATTACGTGGGTGGCATCATCGCGCCGGGGCTGGCGGCGATGACGGATTATCTGCACGAGAAAACGGCACTGTTGCCGCGGATTCGCATCCGGGAATTCAAAAGCGCCATCGGCAAGAGCACGGAGGAAGCGATGCTCGTGGGGGCCGTGCATGGCTATCGCGGGCTCGTGCGCGGATTGATCGCGGAACTCAAACGAGAATTGCGGGTGCGCCGGCTACCGGTGGTAGCCACGGGCGGTTATGCGAAATTGATCGCGGCCAAGCTGCCGGAGATTTCCGCCGTCGCGCCGGACTTGACGCTCGAAGGCTTACGACTGGTTTTGATTCACGGACATTCGCGTTTCTGAATTTTCAATAATCTCGGACGCGTGACGGAAAGTGGAAGTGAGAGCGATGGCGGCGCCGACGGGCAAACGAAAAGAATTGGACTTGCTCCTTGTCGCTCGGCGGCGGTGGCGCTATATTGTGCCAAGCTGAACCACATGAGAACCGGCAAAGAACTCGTCCTAGCCACCAAACCCTTCGCGGTGGATTCCACCGTGCGGAGTTGGTGGCACGTTATTTCCACCGCCTTGCTGCTAGCCGCTTCCATCACGGGGACGCTCTGGAACGTGCATCTGGCCGGCAAAATTCTCTGTAGTCTTTTCAGTGGTTTGCTGATCCTGCGGCTGTTTGTGATTTATCATGACCAGCAGCATCACGCGATTTTGTCGCATTCCCGCCTCGCCGAGGGACTCATGCGCCTCTTTGGGATCCTGGCGCTCAGCCCGAGCAGCATCTGGCGCAGTTCCCACAACTACCATCATAAACACAACTCCAAGCTGCGCAGTGCGCATATTGGATCGTTTCCCGTCATGACGCGTGCCGAGTATTTGAAGTCATCGAAATCTACCCGGTTCAAGTACCTGTTCATGCGGCATCCTCTGACCATCTTGTTCGGTTATGTTTTCGCGTTTCTTCATGGGATGTGTCTCTACCCGTTTTTCAATAATCCGCGCGAGCACTATGATTGCCTCATCGCCTTCGTGCTCCACATCGCGATCGCCGTGACGCTCACTTATTTCTTTGGCTGGGCGGCATTGTTATTGGTTCAGGTGATTCCGCACTTCATTGGCTGCGCGATTGGCACGTATCTGTTCTACGCGCAGCACAACTTTCCGGGTGTGTCCTTCTACGACCGGGCCGGGTGGGCGTACGAGAAAGCTGCGCTGGAATCCTCCAGTTACTTGAAAACGGGTCCGATCTGGGCCTGGTTCACGGCCAATATCGGCTATCATCACATTCACCACTTGAATGCCCGCATTCCGTTCTACCGTTTGCCCGAAGTCCTCGCCAAGGTACCCGAGCTGAAGACGCCCAAGACCACCACGCTTCGGCCGGTGGATATCATCCGCTGCCTGCGTTTGAAGGTTTGGGATGTGGAAGCCCAACAGATGGTTGGCCTCCGGAATATCTGACCGCCGCCGTTCGCCCGGACGCGGGATTTGGCCGCAGCAACCAATCGTGGGCGTGATGGAAAGCCGCGGGCCCATCCGCCTCGACCCTCAAACCGGCCAGCGTTTTGCCATCTTTTTCTGCGCGTCGTCGAGGATTTTTCGCTCGCGCTCCGTCAGGCTTTGCAAGCTCTTCGTGGAAATAATTTTATCCAGGATTGGATCCACTTCCTGGCTGATAAATTCTTCCGGAGCCACGGTTGGTTCCTCTTTCACACCGGCGGTTCGCCACGGACGACCCCGCGTTGCAGCCGCCCGAATCAGTTCCTGTTTACGTGCCTGCGCTTGAAAGGGTCGCCAGAATCGAAGCCGACCTGCCAGGTTTTCCCACGGCAAGACCACGAAGTCATGATGCCAGCCGAGTTTTACCCAGGCCAGACCAGCCAGGATGCCGCCCAAATGAGCGGCGTGGGCCGTGCCGCCACCCCGGGAGGATGGAACAAGGGTAAAGAAGAGCGAAATGCCGATGGTGATCCATAGCAAAACATCTGCGCGAATCGGAAGGATGAAATTGAGCCGAATCTCGGTATCGGACTGCAGCCGGGCGAAAATGGCGAAAACACCCATCACGCCCGCTGACGCGCCAACGACGGACGCCCCAAAATGGTCCGGGAACAAAACCATCAATCCGGCTTGCAGCAGCCCGCCAACGACCCCGCAAACAAAGTAAGCCACCAGAAACCGTTTCGTCCCCAGAATATTCTCAACCAACCGGCCAAAGAACCAAAGGCCCATCAGATTGCCAAGGAGATGCCAGAGGCCAGCGTGGAGGAATTGAAAAGTTAGCAGTTGCCAGACATAGCCGCGCACCAAAGCTGAGGGTGTTAGCGCCAGCCAATCCTCGATCTCCGGCATGCCGTACACCTCATTAATAGCCTGGAGCGCAAAGGTGACGACCAACACGATCATGAGAACGA
The DNA here is from genome assembly GCA_031406395.1 of Verrucomicrobiota bacterium. Taxonomy (GTDB): domain Bacteria; phylum Verrucomicrobiota; class Verrucomicrobiia; order Limisphaerales; family JADLHS01; genus JADLHS01. The sequence goes on from JANOHH010001204.1 coordinate 6,255, forward strand.
CGCTCGCCGACCACTGAAACCTCAAAGGGTTTCCGGAAGACGAATCGTTGCGCATGTAGTCGCGATTTTCCAGCATTTCGGACTGAGGCTAGTGGCGGATGAAGTTTTTTTCAACGGTCATTTTTGCCAATTCCGATCGCGGCTGAGTGTTTATTCCGCCGAGCTTCAATTCCCGGCATCCCGAATGTGCGGATGGGAGGTCGCCGCAAAGCGTGCGAAAACCAAGCCCATGAGCATGCCGCCCAGATGGGCGCCGTGCGCAACGTTGTCGCCTGCAAGGAACACGCCCAACAAGCCGATCCCCGCGCTTACGCCCAACAGCACGCGGGCGGTGACCGTGACGGGAAAAATAAAGAACAGGTACACCGTCAACTCCTGTCGCGGAAAGAGCGTCGCGAATGCCGCAATCAGCCCAAACAACCCCGCCGAAGCGCCAACTACCGGGATCGAAGCCGTCGCGCTGCCGACGGTAAGGGTTCCGAAATGGATCGGGAAAATGAAACTGACCAACACGTGAACTCCGCCGCCGAGAAGTCCACTGAGAAGGTAGAGCCAGAGGAATCGCCCGCGTCCCACGGCGTGTTCCACCGGCGGGCCAAAGACATAGATGCCCCAAGAGTTGATCAGCAGATGGAAAATTCCGCCGTGCAAGAATTGAAAGCTCAGCAACTGCCAGCAGTAGCCGTGGCGCAATCCATCCAGACTCAAACCTAGGTAGCGGTCCATCGGAAAGGCGGGGTGCTTCACCTGCACATACGTCCGTCCCAGAAAGACGAACACATTCACGATCAGGAGCAAATGGGTCAAAGAAAAAACCGGTGGGCGCGAAGCCTCCAGATTACTGCGCCCGTGGTCTCGATTCTCCAGCATTCGCGGGGAACTTAGCGGGGCGGGGCGGGTTGTTCAACGGTGTTCTTCCGGGGTTCTTCCGGGGCCAATCGCGGCGGTCGCAAGTTTTTCATTTCGCCGGCCCGGTTTTTCCGGCAGCATGATGGCGATTATGGGAAAACGCCGCGAGGCGCGCGAACGCGCCGTTCAGTTTCTGTTCCAGCACGATCTTAATCCCCCCGGGGACATCGAGCAGGCGCTCAATGAATTTTGGGAATCCCAACGCGCTGCCGCCATTGCCGAGGACAAAGGCCCAGCCAACTGGGGCCAACCCGTGGAATTGCCCCCGCCGTCCGCCGCGGAAGCGGAGACCCGCCTGTTCGCCGAGCCCTTGATCCGGGGGGCCATCCAGCATCGCGAAGAGGCGGATGCCTGCATGATGAAGCACGTCAAGAACTGGGAACTCAACCGTATCGCCGCCGTGGATCGCAACATCCTGCGGCTCGCCATTTACGAGATGCTGCATCGCGATGACATTCCCCCGGTGGTCAGCATCAATGAAGCGGTGGACATCGCGAAGAAGTTTTCCACGCCGGACAGCGGCAAATTCGTCAACGGCATTCTCGACAAGGTCAAGGGCGAGTTGCTGCGGCCAGCAAGGATTGTAAAATGAGACGGAAACCTAAAGTCCAAAGACTGATGCCCCCTGCACGACTTCCGCGCCGCGGGCTATTCCTCGTTTGTTCGGCGGCGGACTCGAAACTTTAGGCTGTAAACTTTAGAGTTAAGGAATGTTCGCCGACCTCCATCTCCATTCGTTGTTCTCCGATGGCACCTTCACGCCCGAGGAAGTCGTGGGGCATGGTGCTCGCTTTGGTCACAAAACGCTGGCACTGACCGACCACGACACGGTTGAGGGTTGCGGTCGCATGGCGACGGCCTGCGCAGCGGCGGGCATTGAGTTCATCGTCGGTACGGAGTTGACAGCAGAACATGGCGGCAACGAACTGCACATTCTGGCTTACTTCGTGGATCCGCAAAATCCCAAGTTGCTCACCAAGATCGCAGAGTTTCAAAAAGTCCGGCAGGAACGCATCCGCGACATGGTGGCGTGCATCAACGCGCTGGGTGTTCCCCTTAAGGTTGACGATGTCTTCGCGTTGGCGAATTGCCGGTCACCTGGTCGCCCGCACGTCGCCCGCGCGCTGGTCCGCGGCGGTCATTGCCGCTCCCTGGATGAAGCTTTCGAGCGTTTCCTGAAGAAGAATCGCCCCGCCTGGGTGCCCAAGGCCAAGATGTCCGCGCTCGAGGCGGTCGATTTGATCCATCAAGCGGGTGGCCTTGCGGTGATGGCCCATCCAGGATTGAACCGCAGCGATCAGACGATTCCGGCCATCGTTGAGGCGGGCCTTGATGGTATCGAATGTTTTCACACGAAACATCCGCCGGCCACTGCCGAACATTACCTGGCCCTCGCTCGCAAGCACAACCTGCTCGTCACTGGCGGCTCGGATTGTCACGGCCTCAGCAAAGGTAAACCGCTCATCGGCACCGTGCGTTTGGACTATCATTATGTCGAGAAGCTCTACGCCGCCCGCCCGCAGCGCGCCGCCAGTGTCCCGGTGGCCGCGGCTCCGGCGCTCGACCCTCGATCCTCGACTCGCGCGTGACCGATGGGACTTTTCGCCAAATTCAAAGCCGGCCTGCATAAGACGCAGAGCCAGCTGGTGCATGAAATCAAGCGCATCGTCTCGCGTTCACCCAAGCTGACGGCCGAATCGTTGGAGGAAATCGAGCACGCCCTCATTGCCGCCGACCTCGGCATGCCTATGACGCAGCAGATCGTGGCGGCGGTCAAGCAAGGCTACGAGTCGCAGGGCTCAGCCGGACTTGATTACCTCGCCATCGCCCGTGCGGAAATAGAGAGGAGTTTTTCGTCAAACAAACCCGCTTTGCTCAAAGCCCCGAGCGGTCCGACCAT
>JANOHH010001206.1:0-4578 GCA_031406395.1 Verrucomicrobiota bacterium
CTTGCGGGCGATGGCGGTTTGCTTGGGGGACTGCTTCAGCATGGGTGGTGTGTGGGTTTTAGTAACGCTCTCCCTCACCCTTACCCTCTCCGGCTGGGAGAGGGAATCCGTTTCCGCGCCGGTCTGAAAATCGTCACGCTCCACGCTTCGATCCAGCGCCCGGACTTCGATTGGCGTCAACTTTCGTCCACTTCAGTTGAGCTGCTTCGCGACCTTGTTCAGCAACGACTGGAATGGTCCGCTGCGGACGTTGGTGAGCGGCACTTCGTTTTGAAAAAAGGGATCACTCCCGCCGGTGACCACGTAGGCCTGGCATTGCAGCCGTTGTTGACCGCCGCCGAGCGCCACGATTTCCACCACCACCCGGTCAATCGCCTGCGCCCCGTAGAGGGTGGCGGCCAGGCCTTCGCGGGAAATGTTGGTGGCGCGCGAGGCTTCCCTTTGGAAAACTATCGGACGATCTTTCATGGAGCCGCCCGCGTAGCCGGCGGCCTGAAACACCTGCGCCGTTACGCGGGTGATCTCCTCCGGTGAATGGCCCTTGATGATCACCGAGGCGAAGCTGGCGGAGCCGGCTTTGAAGAGCCCGCAGCCCGCACCGACCAAAGCGAGCAACACAGCCGCCAAGGCCGGGGCCAGGAGCGCGAAGGGGAGTTTGGAGGACCGTAAGTTTGTGTCTTTTTTCATAGCTGGGTTCTGTGAGTTTGAATCGCTGTTTGTTTCATGGGTTTACTTTGCTTGCCCGGGCGCTCCAGTCGTTCCGCCAACCAATGGCACCGATGAACCGCCGTTGCGATTGCGAACACCGAAGAAAACTCGGGCTGCCATGCTGCGATATCAGCGGTTGGGGAGACAATCAAAGATTCAAGCTGGTTTCGGTTTTTGAAATGCCTCCACGACATCCGCGACCATGGTGAGCCGGTCAATGCCACCGAGCTTCGGGTCCACCCCTTCGTTGCGCAATCGTTCGCGCACAGTGGAGCGCGCCTCCACGGCTTGCACGCGAATTCCGTCCGCCGTCAGTTCATCCGCCAAGCCCGCGAGCATGCGGGCGGCGTGCATGTCCACATAGGCCGCCGCGGAGAGGTCCAGCACGACGAGCTTCGGCGGCTCGGCTTCGGCCCGCACCCGCTCCACAATCGTGTCGCGAACATGATCCATGTTGAAATAGAGCAGGCTCGCTTCCGGGCGGAAGATCAGCACCCCGGGAATCAATTCGTTGCCCGGATGCCGCTCGCGATCCGAGAACCGCCGCGTGCCTGCGATGCGACCGAGAAAAGCGACGTGCGGCCGCGACGCGCGCCGGATCAAGAGCAGCAGCGAGATGATCGCGCCAATCATCACCCCGCGGAGCAGTCCCTGCCCGAGCACGCCGACGATGGCCGCCATCGCCACGATGAATTCCGGGCGATCGCTGCGCCAGAGCTGCTTGAGGGCGGAGACTTTGAACAGGCCGGCCACGGCCACCAACACCACGGCGGCCAGCACCGGTTGGGGTAAGGCGGCCAGCAACCGGGAGAAAAACAGCACCACCACCAGAATGATGCCCGCCGCGAGAGCGCCGGAGAGCGGCGTGCGCGCCCCGCCTCCTTCGTTGACAACGGATTGCGACATGCCGCCGCTGATTGGAAATCCCCGCCCCAAGCCGGAGGCAAGGTTCGCGGCGGCCAGCGCCAGAAACTCCTGGTTCGCATCCAATCGGCCGCCATGCTTGGCGGTGAACATGCGACCGATCGCGGCCGTCTCGACCGCGCCGAGGAGAAAGCACGCGAACGCCAGGGGCAGCAAGTTGTTCCAGTCCGCCAAGGTGAGGATGGGAAGGCCGAGGGCGGGCAACCCTTGCGGCACTTCACCCAGCAGTTTCACCCCGCGCGCGTCGAGGCCGAGCCAGCCCGAAACCACAATGCCGCCCACGACTACATACAACGCCATCGGTTGGTTCTTGAGAAACATCTTGCCGAGGACAAGCACCGCCAGGGCGATGCCGCCAACGGTCAGCGCGGCGGGATTGGTTTCACCCAGGTGTTTCAGGAAGTGGTGGCTGTTGATCCAGAAATTTTCGTGCTCGCCCTTGAACCCGAAAAGCTTCGGCAATTGGGTACTCGCGAGGAACAACGCCACGCCGCACTTGAATCCGGTCATTACGCTCTCCGAGATGAAGTTGACGATCGAACCCGCCTTGGCCAGGAAAGCGAGCAAGGCGATGAGCGCCACGAGCAAGGCCGTGCCGGCGGCGAGCGCACCGAACTTGGTGGTGTCGCCTTTCGCGATTTCTCCCAGCGACGCGCCGACGAGCAGCGAAATGGCGGACGTAACCGTGATGGCCGTGTGGCGCGAACTGCAGAACAACCAGAAAACTAACCCGGCAAACAAGCACGCGTAGAGTCCCGCTTGCGGAGGCAGGTTGGCGAGTGAAGCGTCGCCCAACCCAGCCGGAAGCAAGTAGGCTGCGAGTGTGATGCCCGCCATGGCGTCGCCGCGCAGCCAGGTTCGGTCGTAGGAGCGCAGCCATTGCAGCGCTGGAATCCAACGCGACCAGCCGGTGGCCGCGCGGAGTTGTGGTTTCAGCAAGGGCTCATCATTCTTCATAGTTCTCTCGCCCAGGCTCATGGTTTCACCTGCGACATGCTGGATGTGGGTGGGTTAGGTCAGGCGGTCTTCGGCATCTGATGCCATTACGGGGTGGCCGCCGGCTATTGGGATTTCTCGACGCTGATGGCAATCATCTCGGTGACCCGGAACACAGCCTGTTGACCTACCTTCAGTCGGTTCAAGTCCACATCGTCGCGGATCGGGAGGGTCTGCGTGCTGCCGTCTTCAAACCGCAGCGTGGCCGTGCGCTTATTGACATCGATCGTGATGATCCTGGCGGTGACTTGAGTGGTTTCCGCAACCACGCCTCCTGGTTGATCGCCCTTTCCGGCCAGCGCCACCGTGGCGGCCGCTCCATCACCCGCCGCGGTATTACCCTTGTCGAGGAAGGCGACGATTTTCTGCGTCACGGTGGCGTTGACTTGGTCGCCGACGTGGATCTGGTCAAAATTGACAGCTGCCGACCCCACCTGTACGACGAATTTCTTTCCGTCGGATCCCCGGAGCGTTGCCGTGCGTTTGGTCTGATCAATCGCGGTCACGGTGGCGCTCGTCTTGAAGGTCTGCGTAATCGTGCCTCCGGGCACGCCTTTGGTGTAGTCAATCCGGGCCGATCCCACGTCAGGCGGCGGCGTGGGAGTGGAGGAGCAAGAGGCGAGGATGAGCGTGGCTGCGGACAGCAGCGTCAGTGGTGTTAAGTTCAGGGCATTTTTTTTCATAAGTTTCGGTTGATATTTTTGCTTTCTATTTCTTTGGCGGCGAATGGGCGCTTAGCTTTAGAAGTACACCCTCACCCCGGCCAGATACGTCCAGCCATTATAGGTATTGCCATCGTCCACCGAGTCTTTCATGACGGAATACTCCGCGCCAGTCATCAGTTTAAGACGGTTGCCAAAAATGAGGTAGTTGATCCCCATGTAACAGGCGTAGTAAACGTTACCGCGACCGCCGGGCACGACTTCCTGTTCGTAGCGTTGCTGGAGGAGGAGGCCATTATCGCCGTCACTGACCGAGTATTGCAGACGCAGCACCGCTTCCAAGGCGTCGCTCTTGCGGATCACATTTTTCCAGAAGATATACGTCGGCAGAACCGTCACGCCGAGAACGGACTCGTTGCCCTCAATGCCATGGGCCGCCGTCAGGTCCACGCCCAAACCGAACGGGCCGGTTTGACCCTGATGCCACAGCGAGACGATGTGATCGTAAGGTTTGAAAGCGTTGTTCGCCGGATTGCCGTTGTTGTAGAGATAATCCAGGTGGAGACTGCCTTCCTTGTAAAACAGGGGCAATGCGTAACCTACCCCCGCCACCGCGCCAAACCCACCAGCGAAAGTGGTGAACTCCTCCTCAATGCTGCCGCTGAAAACCCCGGCATGATAGGAGAACGCTCCCGACTGCCCCTGGGCCAGGACGCCAACGACTTCGCCGGGCCACAATTGATTCGAAAGCTGGCTCCGTTCAAAGGTTACGATCCTCGTGGAAGAAATGGTCCGTTCCAACCCGGCGTAATTGAAATCCAGCCGCCCCGCACTCAGGGAGAACGCTTTGGCGGGCGCCCAGTTCACGAACGCCACGTAAAGGCCGTCGTAGATGGGGTCGAAATTCTCGCTGAATTTCATCTGCGCCTGGACGGTGAAATCGTGGAACAGCACCGTCTCCGCGCCCACGTAAAAGCGGCGATTCTCCCAACCGTCGGCGTTGCCCTGCTCGGCGTTGACGTTCCAGTACTGACCTTGATAACGGCCGACGATGGATAACGCCTCGATGACGGAGTTGTCTTCATTCTCATAGAGGCGGGTGGCTTCCCACAACCGCTCGTAAATACCCTTCTCCTCAAGGCGTTTCCAAAACACGGTGGGCTCGTTGTCCTGCGCCACCGCAGGGCACGCGACGAGCAAAAGCAACCAAACAGCAGCGAGACGCTGCCCGGCTTTTGACCTGGGCATTTGACACATTTTTCGTAGCGCAGACTTCCAAGTCTGCTGT
>JANOHH010001230.1:0-2772 GCA_031406395.1 Verrucomicrobiota bacterium
TCGCCACCATCGGCTGGGCGCCCGTCCCGGCGAATCGTCGTGTCCCGGGCGGCGCCATTTTGGAACTGTGGGTTCAAGGCGAAGGCGAAGTGCGCGTTCCGCTCGTTGAACCTGTGCGTTCCCCGGCACTGTTCTTTGCCCACGGTCGCGCCGGCGCCCTGGCCGAAGAAACTCCGTGCGAAGCGAAGGACGGCGTCCTGCGTTTCACCGTGAAGGCCGGCTGGGGATTGCGGAAATTGTTTCTGCTCTCCGCGTAGGTGGTTGAATCTTAGAAAACGACCGACGTCACCGTGCTGCGGGCACAGTTAATTGTGACGTCCGCCCTCATCCTGACCTTCTCCCCCGGGAGAAGGAACAGCTATCGTCGGGGTTTTTGTTTTCGGATGACTACCCAGCAAGCTCAGTCGCGCGATATTTTGTGAGCCGGCGGAACATTTCCCTTCTCCGTGGGGACCACGATTCGCGAAGCGATTTCTTGATTTGGGGACTCCATCTGGTGGCGGGCTTGGGAAGCCACTAGGCCGGGATGAGGGAGGTCGTCAAAAATTCTTCGACGCAATGGTGGCTTCGTTTTAATTGCCGTTCCAAGGATCAAACTATTTCGACAGGCAATCCTGCCGCCGCCGCGGCGTCCACGAACAAAACGGAGTTCGGATGCGGACGCAGCAAGGATGCGGGAACTTCGGTTGTGATTTCTCCATGAAGGGTGCGCTGGATGATTTCCGCCTTGCTCGCCCCGCAGGCCAGCAGCCAGACCTCTTTGGATTCAAGCAGATGTTTCAGACCCACGGTCACGCCCCACGTCGGCGCCTGTGTGTGGGTCAGATACCGGCGCGACGCTTCGACGGTGGTGGGGTGCAACACCACCGTGTGCGTGGTGCGGTCGGCGGGCGTGCCCGGTTCGTTCATGCCCAAGTGGCCGTTCAAGCCCACGCCGAGCAGAGTCAAATCGAAGCCGTGCCCAATCGCCTCATCGTAGCGAAGGCATTCCGCATCCAGGTTCTCCGCTTCGGTGTGGAGGAAGTGAAATTGTTCCGGGGGCAGATCAATATGATCAATCAGGCTATGGCGCAATTGCTGGACGCAAAGCCCGGAATCGCCCGGTAACAGACCGCCGAATTCATCCAGCGTGAACACTTCGGCCTCGCGAAACGATACTTGGCCCGATGCGACGTACCTGGCCATCGCCGCGAAAACGCGCATTGGGGTATGGCCCGCCGGGAGGCACATCCGCAGGCGGGGGTTCGTGCGGAGGCGGTCGCGCCACCGGCTGGCGATATGGTCCGCCCAGGTAATTTCAGAATCGAATTTCTTGAGATTCATGCGAATAAACAATTGGAACCACGAAACACACGAAATGACACGAAACCAGGACAGACTGTAGCCGACGACGTGGGGAGGCGGATGGAGCGCACGTTGCAGCGGATCCGCTTCCTCACGGCGGCGGCTCCGGTGGTTGAAAAGTCCGGGTTAGCAGCTTTCACAAAGTTAGCTTGGCCAATTGCTTTTGTGTGTTTCGCGTATTTCGTGGTTCAGCTCAAGTGTTGTTTTCAGGACTGCTCCATCACCCCAGCCACAGATCGATCGGTTTCGCGACCTTTGCATGGAACGGCAACATGACCTTTTGCCCTGTGCCCGCCGAGCGATAGGCAGCGTAGATGAGTTCGAGCACCGCGCGACCGTCCTCGCCCGTGACCATCGGTTGCTTGTCCTCGCGCACGCATTCGATGAAGTGTTTCAACTCCTGCGGATAGCCTTGGTTGAACATCTCCTCGAAAATCGTGAAGGTCCAGCCTTTGGTCGAGCCGGATTTCTCCATCGCGTAACCGTAGCCTTTTTCACTGTAGGTGAGGGCGGCGTTACCCTGAAACAGGTCCGCGTAACAAACGCCGCCTGTGCCATACACTTCGATGCTGTCGTCCATGCCGCCGTGCTTGGCCCAACTGTCCTCCGCGACGCCGATCGCCCCGCCCTCGAACTCGACGATTACCACGGAATTCTCCTCGCCCCGTGTGCGACCCTTGTGGAGCAATCCGGTCTGCATGTGCGCCTGCACGCTAAGCGCCCGGGGTCGCCCGCCCAGCATCCAGCGAAACCACGCCAACGCGTGGCAGCCCATGTCCATCATCACGCCGCCGCCGGATTGGTTGATGTCGTAGAACCAGTCGGTGTGCGGGCCACTGTGTTTCTCGGCCTGCTTGAGCATGTAGATCTTGCCGAACGCGCCTTCGTTGGCGAGCAACCGCACCCGCTCGTACTTCGGCGCGAAGCAGAGCTCCTCGGCATACATCAATTTTACCTTGGCGGCTTTGCAGGCGGCGATCATTTCATCCGCCTCCTCCAAAGTAATGCTCAGCGGTTTCTCGATGATGACGTGTTTGCCAGCCTTGGCGGCAATCATCACGGCACGGTGATGCAGGAAATTCGGCAGGCACACATCCACGACGTCGCAGCCCGACTCGGTGATGGCCTTTTCGAGGTCCGTGAACCATCGGGCGACCTTGTGTTTGGTGGCGAAGGCTTCCGCTTTTTCCGGAGTGCGCGTGTAAACCGCGACGATCTCGGCGTCGGGCACGAAGCGGTGATAGGACTCAGTGTGGATGTCGGCAATGAATCCCGAGCCGAGCAGGGCGACTTTGGTTTTGTTCACAGATTGCATGGGTGAATTCAGCCAGAAATCCCCCGCCGTGGGAATGATGAATTGCGGGCAACCGGAGCGGGGGGCGCGGGGGGCCCGCGGTCCCCAACCCAAGCCAGATTGGGTCGCGGCGG
>JANOHH010000679.1:0-2977 GCA_031406395.1 Verrucomicrobiota bacterium
GTCGTTGCCGCGATCACCAAGGATTTGTTGCGTCTGCTGTTTCCCGGTTTCTTTGACGAAAAATTGATTCACTCGTCGGAGCTTAAGGCGGAAACTGCGGTGCTCCTCGATTCCGTCATCGGCCCGCTCGAGGACGAAATCCGCAAGAGCCTTGAATATCAGCCGCCCGCCGATCTGCCCAAAAAAGAAATCACCACTGCCGCCCACGCGCTCACCTTGGAATTTCTCGGCTGCCTGCCATGCCTCCGCGAAGTCTTGCAGACGGACACCGAAGCCGCGTTCGACGGTGATCCCGCCGCGTTGAGCAAAGAAGAGGTTATTGTCGCGTATCCGTTCATCGAAGCCATCGCGGTGCAACGGCTCGCCCATCAGCTTTATCTGAAAAATGTGCCGCTCGTTCCGCGGATCATGTGCGAGTGGGCGCACGGGCGCACGGGTATGGATCTGCATCCGGGCGCGAAGATCGGCTCGCACTTTTTTGTGGATCATTGCACCGGCACGGTGGTGGGCGAAACCGCCGTGATCGGCAATCACGTGAAGATGTATCACGGCGTGACGTTGGGCGCGAAGTCCACGTCTGGGGGCCAGCAATTGCGCGGACAGAAGCGCCATCCCACCATCGAAGATCGCGTGACGATTTATCCCGGCGCAACAATTCTTGGCGGCGAGACGGTCATTGGCGCGGGCAGCACCATCGGCGGCAACGTGTTCATCATGGACAGCGTCGCACCGAACTCGCTGGTGATCTATGACGGCCTCGACATGCGGGAATTGAACAAGGCCGAGAAGCAGACCGTGGTGGATTTTCAGATTTGAAACCGGTTTGACAAGCAGGAGACGACGTGAGGAGTCTCCAACTTCTGAAACGAGTCTTCGGCCAGAACTGAGTGGCTAGAGACTCCTCACGTCGTCTCCTACGAACGGGTTGAGTTTAGTAAGCGGAGGTTAGCCCGGCTGCCCGCCGTGGCTTTCACCGGCGCGATCAAAACAACGAGTCACCCGTGACTGCATCGAAGACTCGCACCCGGTCCAGGTCAAACCGTACTGACGTGATTTGCCCCGGTGTCAATGCGACGTTCGCACTTGCCCGGACTTGAACGGTTTGCTCACCTACGGTCAGGCGCAGAACTATTTCCGTGCCGGCAAACTCCATGGTTTTCAACGTCGCGGTGATCGCAGGGCGGGAATCTTTTGGCGACGCGGCGTCCGTCAAAGTGAGGTGTTCCGGGCGAAAGCCCAGCACCAACCGCTGTCCCGCATGGCGAGTGAAGTCTGCAGCTTGTTCCCCGTCGAGTGGCAAAATCAATCCCGGCGCCGTGCCGATGAAAACCAGCTGCCCGTCGCGATGCGTGATCATACCGTTAAAGAAGTTCATCGCCGGCGACCCGACGAAACCTGCGACAAACTGGTTCGTCGGTGCGTGGTAAATCTCGCGCGGGGAGCCGACTTGTTGCAATCGGCCTGCGGACATTACGGCCACGCGATCGCCGAGCGCCAGCGCCTCCGCTTGATCGTGCGTGACGTAGATCATCGTCAGGTCCAGTCGCGTGCGGAGGTCCAAGATGTCCGCTCGCAGTTGCGCGCGCAACGGGGCATCGAGCTGCGAGAAGGGTTCGTCGAGGAGTAGAATTTGGGGACGGCGCACCAGTGCGCGACCCAAGGCAATGCGTTGCCGTTCGCCACCGGAAAGTTCGGCGGGCGCACGTTGCAGACAATGCAGCACTCCAAGCATTTCCGCCGTGGCGTGCACCCGCTCGGCAATTTCTCCTCGAGTCACGCCCCGAAGTTTCAGTCCGAACGCGAGGTTCTCAAACCCGGTCAAGTGGGGAAACAGGGCAGGGGACTGAAACACCATGGCGACGTTGCGCGCTTGCGGCGGCCATTCCGTCACGGCTTGATTGCCAAAGTGGATGCCGCCTTGCTCCACGCTTTCCAGACCGGCGATGAGCCGTAGCAATGTCGTTTTGCCGCAACCCGATGGGCCGACGAGCGCCAGCAGCTCCTTGTCCGCAACGGCCAGTGAAACGTCCTTTACCGCGCAGACGGATTTCCCGTCCGGCGCAGCAAAAGGCTTGGTCACGTGTTCGAGAACGACGCGCGGCATCAGGAAGAATTGTCGGGCAGGTTGCTCCGAAGTCGAGCGCGAAGCGGCGCTGGTGTCACCCAAACATCATCCGGCAGATGATGATCGAGGCCACGATGCCGACGGCATCGACGATCAAACCCGCGGGCACGGAGTGGCGCGTGCGACGAATATTCACGGCGCCAAAGTAAACCGCGATCACGTAGAAAGTTGTCTCGGTGCTGCCGAAGATGGTGCCCGCGGTGCGGGCGATGAGGCTATCCGGGCCGAACTCTTTTACCAACTCCGTGAACATCCCGAGCGTACTGCTGCCGCTAAACGGGCGCATCAGGCACATCGGCAGTAATTCGGTCTGGAAATGACTGGGATCAAGTACGGGCCGGAAGGCGCGAGCGAGCAGTTGGACGAGGCCGGCCTTTTCTGCAAGCCGCATGATACAGAGCCACAGAGCCAGGATGCCGATCAGCGGCAACGCGATGTCCATCACCGCGACCCGGGTGATCTCAAAACCCTTTTCGGTCACCTCCTTGAGGGTGCCAGTGGGTGCGCCGGTGAAATTGTCCACCTGCCGATCAACACCGCCGCCACCACAAGGCCGAGCCAGAGGTAATTGAGCAGGGCGCGAGTTTATGGGATCGGAGCAAAAAAGCCAAAACCAACCCGCGCAATGATTTGTTTTGCTCGAAGATGTTTGCGATGCTCCGCCAACACCGCGCCCGCGCGGGCACACATAATGATTTCTGCCATCGAACAACAACCGGCTGGGGCGCAGACCGATTTGGTCGCCCAGGTCGCGGAGATTTTTTCGCCGAGCGGCATTCTATCCAAAGCCAGCAACTTCGAGTTTCGTCCCCAGCAACAGGAAATGGCGGTGGCGGTGGCGCGGGCATTGCA
>JANOHH010001313.1:0-3694 GCA_031406395.1 Verrucomicrobiota bacterium
CTGCGTTCCAGTGTAAACCGAAACGTTGTTCTGGATCTTGACATTGTTCCCAATCACCGTCCCGCTGTCGACGTTGACGTTCTGGCCGAGGATGCAACGCTCACCGATGCGGGCACCTTTCATCACATGGGAAAAGTGCCAGATCTTGCTGCCGGACCCGATCTCTGCGCCCGAGTCGACATAAGCCGACTCGTGGGCGAAATAGGGTGCGGCCGGTGGGGGCGGCTCCGCCACTCGGCTCCCCGTCTCAATCGCGGCGCCGTTCCGAAGCAACGACCGCTGGCAGGCATCCAGAACGCCCAGAACACGGAGTCCCTCCTCCCCATTGGTGACTGGAGATTGGCGGGTGGAGATGCTTTCCAAGAAATTTCGGCACTCTTCCTTGAGTGGCTCCCGGGGTTCCAGAGCCACAGCCTGACCTTTGGCTTTGATGGCAGTGGGCACGCGGTTCCGCCACTCTACCTTGTGTGGATACAACATTAATTTGTCTTCGGCGGTATCATCAAAGACGGCCATCTGCTCCGAGCCAACGAGCACCAAGCGCTGTTCCTTGATCGGATGCAGCCAGCTTACGAAGATGTGCGCCTGTACCCCGCTGGGGAATTCGAACCGGCTTAAAGTCACATCGTAGACATGTGGGTTCAAGTAAGCCCCGCCCTGGCAGACAACGCGGGTCGGGTATTCGTTTAGCAGCGCCAGGATCACCGAGATGTCATGCGGCGCGAAACTCCACAGAATATTCTCTTCGCTCCGAATCTTCCCGATGTTCAACCGGTTCGAATAGAGGTAATGAATGTCGCCAAGCTCCCCGGAGCCAATCAATTCCTGCAGACGGAGGATGGCGGGATGGTAGCGCAGAATATGGCCCACCATGAGGATACGTCGTTCCGACCCTGCCAACCTCACGAGTTCCTCCCCTTGCGATACTTCGATCGCCAACGGCTTCTCCACGAATACGTCCTTGCCCGCTTTCATGGCGGCCCGGGCCATTTCGAAATGGCTGACCGCCGGGGTGGCCAGCGCCACGGCTGTGATGGTTGGGTCCGCCAACAGCGCCTCATAGCTGGCACAATACCGCACGGCCCCGTACTGCTGCCGGAGGCTCCCCTCCACCGCCGGGTCGGAGTCACAAACCGCGGCGAGTGCGCCCAGTTCGTGGAAGTTCCGAACGAGGTTCTTACCCCAGTAGCCCATGCCGACCACAGCCACGCTGGCGGCAGGTTTATTAATTGTTTCACTTTCCATCCTGATTTCCCTTTCCGTTGATTCTTCCGTCGACGTGTTAAAGCTTCAGGTAATTTTTGCCGGCGACTTGCCGGAAGCTCCTTCAGGTAGCGGGACTGCGATGCTTTGCTCCATCAGGGCGACACACTTCGCAGCCACCTTGCCATCCCCATAAAGCGACGGGCGCGAGGCTGGAGGGACAAATGACCGTACGGCCTGGACAACCCGGTCGCAGTTGGCCCCGGTCAAACGGTTCCACCCTGCTTCCACGGTTTCCACCCATTCCGTCTCTTCCCGGAGGGTGATGCAGGGCACACCCAGCCAATACGCTTCCTTCTGTAGGCCACCGGAGTCAGTGAGAATGAGGCGTGCCCGCGCGGCCACAGCCAGCATTTCAAAGTAACCGAGGGGATCTATCAGGCGTATATGAGGCGCCAGCTGGTAGTTGGCCGCACCGATTGCCTTCCGGGTCCGCGGGTGCGCAGGGAAAAGCACCGGTTCTACGAGCGCATTTAGAGCCGCCACAATCTCTGAAAGTTTCCTCAAATCGTCCGTATTCTCGCTGCGGTGGATCGTGACCAGAAGGTACTCTCCCGCCTTCACACCCAAGCCCCCAACGACATCAGAAGTCTTGTGGTCGGAGTGTTCCCGGGCCCAGTTGAGCACGTCCAACATCACGTCGCCCACGAGATGAACGTTTCTATTGATGCCCTCGGCTGCCAGGCTGTCCACTGCGGTGCGGCTTGGACAGAGGAGCAGGTTCGAGAGGTGATCCGCCACGACCCGGTTCACTTCTTCCGGCATCCGCCGATTGAAACTCCGCAAACCGGCCTCTACGTGAGCCACCGGAATCATCAACTTGGAGGCAGCCAGCGCCCCCGCGAGTGTGGAGTTGGTGTCACCGTACACCAAAACCCAATCGGGACGTTCGGATAGCAGCACTTCCTCGATTCCCCGCAACATGTCGCCGGTTTGCGCACCGTGAGCGCCCGAGCCAACCCCCAAATTGACCTCGGGCTTTGGAATTTCCAGTCCGTCGAAGAACCCACCGGACATCCCGTAATCGTAATGCTGGCCGGTATGCACGAGAACTTCGCGGTGCTGTTTTCGCAACTCCCGGCTCACGGCTGCAGCTTTGATGAACTGGGGGCGCGCACCAACGATGGTAATAACATTCATGGTCAGACTGGGGTGGTCAACGCGGGCAATCAGACATCGGCGAACCAATTATGTCGCTCGCTGCTGCTGGTTTTTTAGAAGACAGATCTGCGGGGTCCCCCAGAATGCAGCCACCGGCGACAGATTCCCGATGGAACCGGGCGACTTCCTTCGGGAGCGCATGCCAAAACTTTCCCTCGTATTTTTGTTTGACCAGCCCAAGGAACTGCGAATAGTGAGCAGCCGGGTAATCACGACCGCTCCCGTTTGATCCGTTGAAATTAATGTAGTCCGGGTGGGTATTGAGTAACGCCATGCCGCCGTTTCTTGCCACCCAGTCAAGTTTGCGCCGCCAGATCTCCGAGGTCTGCTCGCGCAACAGCAGGAACAGCGTGGAGTCCTGCGGCAGGGTGTAGGGCAGTTCCACGTAGCCCGGGCGGGATGTCGAGGGGCAAGCGCCATTGGTCGGAGGCTGGAGGTCAGCGCTCGGAGCGGACCTATGGGGTCTGGTTTCTGATTTCTGTCCTCCGTTTTCTGGTTTCGGCACCGTTGGCGGGGGAACCCAGAACGGGAAAATGGTACCGACACCGTCGGGCTGGGGTTCGAAAGGATCGGTGTCGAAGGTAGAGGCATCATATTGGATCTTGAGTTCGTGCAGCCACTCCAGGTTGCGAAGCATAAATCCGCCGCGGAAGCCGGTCGAACCCCATTCCTGCAGGCGCGCATTGATGAGCGGTGCGCAACGCTCAAATTGCCGCCGACTGCTGAAGAGTTGGCCATCGTGCTTGAAGTCGTGAACACCCACTTCGAATTCGTTGTTCACGAGCCATTGGCGCAGCTCCGGCGGCACTTGGTAATCGCCTTCCGGGATGAAATTGAAACAGGAACGAAAGCCCATGCTCATTTCCAACTCGGCGAGTTGACGAACCTGCTTGAGTCCCTCAACACCTTCAACATCGTGCGTGAGGACAAAGGCGAATTGCTTCCCGTCTGGCCAACCAGGCCAACCTTCCGGAGGTTTCTCGGAGCCTGGAAAGATAGGCCAAATGTCACCAACCCGGCCACGCTTATGGTCCGCGAACAGTCGGCGCACCCGCAGGCGGACCGACCGAGGGATGAGCGGCTTGAGCAAGTAGTAAACTCGGTTGCGGCATTTACAAAGCAACCAAATGATCGCAATACCAAGTGCTGCATAAATCACCAGTGATATTTTAAGGTGAATTACGCCAAGAGCATAAATGAGATGTGGATCGATTAGGATACGCGTACTCCTCTACGAATACGGAAGCACATTGGGTGTGAGACAAAATTC
>JANOHH010001333.1:0-1049 GCA_031406395.1 Verrucomicrobiota bacterium
GCCGTCGGCCCTTGTGGAATCAGGCTGCTCCCGGTCGGCACTTACCGCCGTTGTATTTCCGGCAGCCGCGGGTGGCGGGCGAGTGACCAGAACCGAACAGGCGATCTCCTTCAGCAAGCGCTCGACTGTGGAGCCAAGCAGGACGTACTTCAGGTTGGTGCGACCTTTCGAACCCAGCACCACGAGGTCAGCCCCGACTCGGCGCGCGTAATCCGCAATGCCGGCGCCATGGGTTTCGGCCGACGTGACGGAGTAGGTGGCGTGGATGCGGGGTGGCACGGCAACGAACTGGCGCAAGTTGTTTTCCATGATCGCGCGGTAGTTCTTCTCAAAATCCGACAGGGCCGGCAGCGGTTGGTGGAAATTCCAGATCTGCCATTCCGCCCGGAAAACGTGTAGCAAATGTACTTCAGCCCGGTCTTGCTCCGCCACATGCAACGCCTGCGTCACCGCCACGCGCGCGGTTTCCGAGAAATCCACGCACGCCAGAACGCGCCGATACGGACGCACCTGGCTGGCATGAACGAGCATGACTTTGGCGGAGGCTTTGCGCAGACATTTGGTGGCCAGCGTGCCCGTGCCATGGGGCAGCAACGACTCGCCCGTGGCGCCCAATACCAGCAGGTTGGCCTCGCGACTCCGACTCTCCTGAAGCAACACATCCAGCGGCGCGCCATTGATCACTTCGTGGCTGGTCGCCGCCGGAGCGCCGGCCTGCTCCGCCCAATCCGCCAGTTGCGCGATTGCCCGCTCGCGGTGGCGGCGGCGCAGTTCGTCGAGCGGCGGTGGAAACTCCACGCCCGCCAGCTCCAGCTCGGAAACATCCTGGACGTGAATGATGCTGAGTTGGGCGTTGTTCCATCGCGCCAGACGCACCGCCTGTTCGAGCGCTCGTCGCGAGCACTCCGAGAAGTCCACGCCCACGAGGATGGTTTTAAGTTGGTTCATAAAGTTTGTAGATCGGGTGCTGCCGGATCGGTCGCCGAGTCGCCATGTCGCGCGAGGCAAATGTTCGAGGCAGCATCCGGCTTGTCCCCGACTTTGCACCG
>JANOHH010000015.1:0-4824 GCA_031406395.1 Verrucomicrobiota bacterium
GACATAGGTGCAAAGGTTTCATAGGGGGCTGGGAAGGTTTTCAAACTTGTTGGGACTCTGTTTATGGACTAATCAATCAACCGTCGCGTCAACCCCTCGTACGCATCAATCCGGCGGTCGCGCAGAAACGGCCAATGCGTGCGCGTCGTGTCCACTTGCGCGAGGTCCACGGGCACTATGAGAATTTCCTCTTTGTAGGTGCTGGCCTTGCCGAGGATTTCACCGGAAGTCCCGGCGACAAAACTTTGTCCCCAGAACTCAATACCATCGCCGCCAACCCCTTTGAGGACTTCGTGACCGATGCGATTGATCGCGGCGACGTAGCAGCCGTTGGCGACGGCGTGACTGCGCTGGATGAGTTCCCACGCACCGTGTTGCTTCGCGCCGTTCTGCTTCTTCTCCGATGGATGCCAGCCGATGGCGGTGGGGTAAAAAAGGATTTGTGCGCCTTGCATGGCGGTGAGTCGCGCCCCTTCGGGATACCATTGATCCCAGCAAATCAGCACGCCGATCTTACCGTAACGCGTCTGCCAGGCGCGGAAGCCAAGGTCGCCAGGCGTGAAATAGAACTTCTCGTAGAACAGGGGGTCGTCCGGAATGTGCATCTTCCGATACGTGCCGAGCAACGAGCCGTCTGCATCTATGATGGCGGCGGTATTATGATAGAGGCCGGCGGCGCGTTTTTCGAAAAGCGAGGCGATGACCACGACCTTGTGTTTGCGCGCGAGCTTTTGAAAGGCCGCGGTGCTGGGACCGGGAATCGGCTCGGCCAGTTTGAAATTCGCGTGATCTTCGCTCTGACAAAAGTATTGAGAACCAAATAATTCCTGAGTGCAGATGATTTGCGCGCCCTGCCGGGCGGCCCGTTCAGCGAGGGTGAGCGTTTTTTTGAGATTGGCCGCTGGGTTGGCGGAGCAGTCCGACTGAAGCAAGCCGAGCTGCACGATCGAGCCGGAGGAAGCGCGCTTCATCAGGCCTCAGAGCTTGGCCCGGAGGCGGGCGGTGGATTCAAGAAGCTCCGTATTGCCGCGGGCGGGGTTGGCGGCGATGGGGGGAACGGCCTGCCCGAACAACTCGCGCATGAACTTTCCGAGCGTCTCGTTTGTCGGGCCGTAGCCGTCGTGGTAGATGTAATACTCCAATTCATACATCAACTCATCCGCGCTGGCGAAACGCTTGCTCAAGTCCCGGGTCAGGCAGCGTTGCAGAATTTGGTTGAGTGGTTCGTCAATGCGGTTATCGAGCGTGCGGAAGTCGGGGATGGTCGACTTCAAAATTCGCTGGCGGGACTCATCGGCGGTCTGGCCTTTGAAAATGTTGTGACCTAGCAGCAGGTTGGCGAGCACCACCCCGGCGGAGAACAGGTCCGAGCGTTTGTCCGTGATCTGAAAGTCCGCCTGCTCCGGGCTCATATAATCCGCCTTGCCGGCGACGACTTCCCCTTCCTGATCGGTCAGGAAGCCGCGCGCTTTCGCGATGCCGAAATCCGTCAGCTTCACATCGCCTTCGAATGCGATCATGATGTTCTTGAAACTCACATCGCGATGGACGATGCCAAGCGGTTTGCCGTCGGTGCCCGCCTTGGCATGCGCGTAGGCGAGGCCCCGGGCGATGCGACTGGTGATGAACACCGCCAGTTCGAGCGGCAACTGGCGGCGCTTGTCGCTGAGTTGCTGGGCAAATTGCTCAAGGTTCACGCCGCGGATGAGCTCCATGGCGATGAAGAAGACGCCATTGGCCTCGCCCAACTGGTAGGTCTGGACGATGTTGGTGTGGATCAGATCCGCCACCAGCTTGGCTTCACCGATGAAATTATCGATGAAGGTTTTCTGGCTCGCGTAGTTGGCGCGGACGACCTTGATGGCGACGCGCTTGACGAAGTCCCGTGCGCCGCGTTGCTCGGCTTCGTACACGACCCCCATCCCGCCCTCGAAGATTTTGCGAATGACGTCGTAACGGAAATCGTTTTGGATGCTGAATAGCGGCACGGAGCGATGTTGGGAAAACGTGAAGCCAAGTCAAGTGTTGCGCGCAAGTTTTTCGCGCCGCGCCGGCCGGAGGCCAAGTTCAGTCTTGTGCAACGGCGTCGGGCCGCTAGACTTGGGGGCACATGGCGCAAGGCTTACATCTTTCGCAGCGGCTCTCGCAATCCATGGTGTTGGCCCCCCAACTCCAGCAATCGCTGGCGTTGTTGCATGCCCCCACGCTGGAGCTCAAGGCGCTGGTCGAGGCGGAATTGCAGCAGAATCCCGTCCTCGAAGAAGTCGCGACGGCTGAAACGGACCTGTCGGAAAAAGTTTCCGATGGCGACAACCCGACCGAAGCGGCCGATCCGTCCGAACCGCCGGCGGATATGAATCCGGATGCAGCCGAAGGTGCACCGATCGATGATTTTCAGGTCGAGTTTGAGAAACTGGTGCAGATGGATCAGGAGTGGCGGGACCATTTCGCGCAGACGAACCTGCCGACGCGCGCTTCCGCCGAGGAAGAGGAAAAGCGGCAGTTCATGTTCGATTCGCTGGTGGCGGCAACATCGCTCGCGGAAGCACTGCTCGAGCAGGTAAGGGATTCGGGGGTGTCGGAAGCGCAACGCCCGGTCACGGAGCTGATCATCGGAAATATTGACGACTACGGCTATCTCAAGGCGTCGGTGGAGGAGATCGCGGCCATTGGCAATCTGCCGGGCGAAACCATTCTCGACGTGCTCAGGGTGATCCAAACGTTCGATCCGCCGGGTGTGGGCGCGCGGGATTTGCGCGAGTGCCTGATGCTCCAGCTCGAACGCAAGGGCCAGCAGGACACGCTCGAGTATCAGATTGTTCGCGACCACATGGAAGCGCTCGGCAAGCGGCGCATTCCCGAAATTTCCCGGGGCACGGGCGTGGATATCGAGGACGTCCAGGAGTCGTTGGAACGCATCGCGCAACTGGAGCCCCGACCCGGTCGGGCTTTCCTCACCAATCTGGATCAATTTGTCCTCCCGGAGGTGTTCGTGAAGCGTAGCGGCGACGATTTCACCGTTACCACCAACAACGAACACATTCCCCACCTGCGGATCAGCAACGTCTATAAAGACTTGATGTCGCAAGGCGAGAACACGGCGGAAGTGAAGAATTACATCCGGGAAAAAATCCGGGCCGGCAAGTTTCTGATCAAGAGTCTGCACCAGCGGCAAAGCACCATTGGCAATATCGCGAAGGAAATCGTCAAGCGGCAGCGCGAGTTCATGGACAAGGGTGTCGCCCATCTGCGCCCGCTGACCATGGTGCAGGTGGCCGAAGTCGTGGGCGTGCATGAAACGACCGTGAGCCGCGCGGTCTCGGGCAAGTACATGGAGACGCCGCAGGGCATCTTCGAGATGAAATACTTTTTCACGGCTGGTCTGCAAACCGACAGCGGAGCGGGGGTTTCGAACACCAGCGTCAAGGACATGATTGCCGAAATCTTCAAAGCCGAAAACACCGGCAAGCCATTGTCCGATCAAGAAGTAGTGAAGATGCTGAAGGATGAGGGCATCGTGATCGCCCGGCGCACCGTGGCGAAATATCGGTCGGAGTTGAATATCTTGCCGTCGAACTTGCGGAAGGTTTACTGACCTACCGGTTTAGCTGGTGCGGAAGTGCGAGGAAACCCGAAAGTGGTGCGAGTGGCTTGGCGCTTTGCTCACTCCCTCCTTTTTCTCACCGGCTCACGTTTGGCAAGAATACTTCGCTAATCGCTTCCGCCAACACTGCCACCATTCGCCGGACCTGTTTCGGGGTCGTGCAATAGGGCGGCATCAGCACGATTACACTGCCAATCGGCCGCGTCAGGACGCCGTGCCGGGCCATTGCTTCGCAAACCCGGATGCCGGCCCGCTCCCGCAAAGGGAAGGGCCTGCGCGTCCGCCAGTCGCGAACCAGTTCCACCCCGACGACCAGCCCAACTTGCCGGATGTCGCCCACGTTGGGCAACGGCCACAAACTCCTCAACTCCTCCGTCAGCTTCCGCTGTAAAACTTCTCGCGAACGAAGGGATTCTTTGCTTTCCAAAATCTCCAGGCTCGCCAAAGCCGCCGCCGCCCCCAGTTGATTGCCGGTGAAGCTGTGGCCGTGGAAAAAGGTTTTGAACTCTTCGTAGCGACCCAAAAAGGCGTCGAACACTTTCTTCGTCGTGAGCGTGGCAGCCATGGGCAGGTAACCGCCCGTCAAACCCTTCGCGAGACAGAGCAAATCGGGTTGTACGTGTTCCTGATGGCAGGCGAACATCGGCAATTCTCCATTTTGCATTTTGCATTTTGCATTGGTTCTTCCAAACCCCGTCATTACTTCATCCGCGATGAGCAAAGCCCCTTGGTCGCGGGCTATATCCGTGACCCGGCGTAGCCAGCCTGCCGGCTGCGGAATCATCCCTGCTGCGCCTTGCATCAACGGCTCGAACACAAAGGCGGCGAAGGGATTTCCGCGTTTCTTTTGCGTCCGGAATCGTTGTTCGACTTTTCCGACGCATTCCCAATTGCATTTACGATATTCGCGGGCGTCCGCGCGCTCCGGCTGGGCGCGATTAAAGGGGCACCGATAGCAATAGGGCGCCATGACTTTGTCGGTCGGGAACAGCAAGCCACCGTACGCCTTGTGGAAAAGATCGATGTGGCCGAGCGACACGGCGCCTACGGTGTCGCCGTGGTAGGCCCCGGCGAGCGAGAGGAAGCGGGGCTTGGTCTTCGGCCCGCGCGTCCGGCGGGTGAATTCGTAGGCCAGCTTGAGCGCGACCTCCATCGCGGTGGAGCCGTCGTCGCTGAAAAAGACTTTTGAAAGGGGGAAAGGGGGAAAGGGAGTCAACGCC
>JANOHH010000019.1:0-2898 GCA_031406395.1 Verrucomicrobiota bacterium
CGAACGTGAGCTGGTTGTGGTGGTACTTCCGATGGATGGGGTCTTTCTTGAAATACTCCAGCGTGTCGTGCATCCAGCCCATGTTCCATTTGAGATCAAAGCCGAGGCCGTTTTCCTTCACTGGTTTGGTGACGCCGCCCCACGCGGTGGATTCCTCGGCGATCATGAGCACGCCCGGAAAATACTGGTGCACCGTGTCGTTGGCGTAACGCAGGAAAGCCATCGCTTCCAGGTTCTCGCGCCCGCCGTGCTTGTTGGGAATCCACTGGCTTTCCTTGCGCGAGTAATCGAGGTAGAGCATTGAGGCGACGGCATCCACGCGCAGGCCATCGATGTGGTAGCGGTCAAGCCAGGTCATGGCACTTCCCAAGAGGAAGCACCGCACTTCGGGCCGGCTGTAATTGAAGATCAGCGTGCCCCAGTCCTGGTGCTCGACCTGGCGCGGGTCGGCGTGTTCGTAAAGGTGCGTGCCGTCGAAATGGGCGAGCGCGAAGAAGTCCTTGGGAAAATGCGCCGGCACCCAGTCAAGCAGTACGCCGATGCCGTTCTGGTGCATGACGTCCACCATGTACATGAAATCCTGCGGTGTGCCATAGCGATGGGTCGGGGCGTAAAAGCCGGTGACCTGGTAGCCCCAGGAGCCTTCGAACGGGTATTCGGAGAGCGGCATGAATTCCACATGCGTGAAGCCCATCTCCTTGACGTAGGTGACCAGTTCCTTGGCCAGCTCGCGATAAGTGAACGGGCGGTTGCCGTCTTCCAGATTGCGGCGCCACGAACCGAGGTGGACTTCATAGACCTGCACGGGCTGCTTCAGCCAGTCGGTCTCGGCGCGTTTTTTCATCCATGCTGAATCGTTCCATTGGTATTGCTCCACATTCCAAACCACGGAGGCGTTGTTCGGCGGGCCTTCAAAATAGGAACCGTACGGATCCGTCTTCAACCGCATCGCGCCTTGGCGCGGGACGATCTCGTATTTGTAGAGCAAGCCTTCCTCCAGGCCGGGGATGAAAACTTCCCAGATCCCGGAATTGCCGAGCGAGCGCATCGGGAAATACCGCCCGTCCCAGTGGTTGAAGTCACCCACGACCGACACGCGGCTGGCGTTTGGCGCCCAGACCGCGAAGGCGACGCCATGCACGCCGTCCACTGCGCGCAGGTGCGCGCCGAGTTTTCGGTAAACCCGATGTTCGGTGCCTTCGTTGATCAGATACTGATCCTGCTGGCTTAACGTGGGCAGGAAGCAATAGGGATCGTAAAACTGACGGATCTCGCCGTTGCCTTTCTCCACCCGGAAGCGATAGCGGAAAACTTCGGCGTGCTCCGGAATGAACACCTCGAAAAATCCCGCGGCATCCAGTTTCTCCATCGGAAAGCGGGTCTCGGGATTTTTCCGGCAATCCACGACCTCGCAAGTTTTTGCATCTTGCAGCAAGGCGCGGACGACCACGCCGCGCTGGCCGTTATGCGTGATGGGGTGCATTCCCAAAATTGCGTGGGGTTGTCCCTGCCGGCCGCCGAGCAGGTCATCGAGTTCTTTGCGTTTGAGGATCATAATGGGTCTTGCGGAATGCCCGCTATTTTTCGCGGATGTAATCGTAGATGTTCAGGTAATGCTGCCCGGGCTGGTTCCATGAATAGTCGGTGTGCATGCCGTTGAGCATTAGTTGCCGCCAGTGATCGGGGAACTCGTAGTAGCAGGCGATGGCCCGGTGCAGGGCGGACTCGAGCCCCGCATTGTCAGCGTGCTCGAACACGTAGCCGTTGCGCTCGGACAGCGGGCGATTCGAATAATCCTTGTCGAAGACCGTATCCGCCAGACCGCCCACGGCGCGGACGATGGGCACGGTGCCGTAGCGGAAGGAGATCAATTGCGTCAACCCGCACGGTTCATAACGGCTCGGCACAACCATCATGTCCGCCCCGGCGTAGATCAGGTGGGCGAGTTCCTCGTGGTACCCAATTTCGAGATGGCAATCCGGACTGTTGTTCAGGTGCTGTTTCAGTCCGAGGAAATGATCGTTAATGGCGCGCTCCGGGCTGCTGCCCAGCAGGACGAATTGGGCGCGGTTGCTCAGCGCGTAGAAGATGGCATGGCGCACCAGTTCCAGGCCTTTTTGTTGATCGAGCCGGCCAATGAACGCGATGATCGGCTTCTCGTTGTCGGCGAGCCAGAAACGGTTGCGCAACTTCTGCTTGTTCTCGTACTTCTTATCAACGGTCTGAGCATTGAAATGCGCCGGGATGTCCGGGTCGGTATCAGGATTGAATTGATCGTAGTCCAGCCCGTTCAGCACGCCGCCAAACTTGCAGTGGTGCGTGTGCAGCGTTGGTTCGAGGCCGTCGCCTTGGCCCGAGTCCTTGGCCTCCCACGCGTGCCGTGGGGAAACCGTGGTCGTGAAGTTCGAGTAGACGATCCCGGCCTTCATCAAGTTGAGGGCGCGGGCATTGTTGTTGTCGCGCATCCGGTCGTAGTGGAAGAAATATTCCGGGCGGTGCAGGCCCGTGGCTTGCAGGACCTGGCCGCCGGTCACGCCTTGATGTCGGAAGTTGTGGATCGTGAAACACACCCGCGAATGGCGGAGGCCGAGCTGTTGATACATTTCGTAAAGCAGCACCGGCACCAGCGCCGTCTGCCAGTCGTGGCAGTGGATGACGTCGGGCGCCCAGCCGAGGTCGAGCGTGTCGTGCGCGAGATCGGCGGCGACCCGCGCGAGCGCGGCGAAGCGCCGGGCGTTGTCCGGCCAATCCGCACTCGCGGCATCGACGTAGGGATTGCCTTCGCGTCCGTACAACTCGGGCGCCTCGATCAGCCACGCGGGCACGCCGCTCGGCAGCGGCGCCTCGATCAGGCTCGCGTCCGGCAGCGGGCCGTGCGCGGGGAGGCGGGCGCGCACG
>JANOHH010000044.1:0-1726 GCA_031406395.1 Verrucomicrobiota bacterium
GAATTCCGCCTGGCCCTCATGCTTGGGCTTTTTGGAAAGTTGTAATTGAAGCGCGGGTTGAGATTGGCTTTCGGCGAGCCCAGTGGACGATAGTGGTTTGAGCGATTGGACGGCAGCCATTTGGGCCGCCAGGGCGCAGGCGAGGGCGGGCGATTCGCCATCGCGCTCGCGCACCGCCGTGATTCGAGCGAGTACGGCGAGGGCCTCCGCCAATTTCATCATCGCCATGTAATTCTCCGATGAGCTTTCAACCTGGATTGCTGCTTGGGAAATCTCTTCCGCCAGTTCCGCGTCGCGCCCGGGCGAAGAGATGCAGTCCGAAAATTTCAAAGAAAGACCGAGCTGCATCCGGCGTTGCAAGGCGGCGCCAACTTCCCGGATGGAATGGCGTAGCGAATTACGTGTCGCCTGGGATTCGGCCTCCCCCGACCGGGCTGCGTCCACGGTTGTTTCCGTCAAGCCGAAGGTTGTCGCTTCGATCGGAACCCCCGCTTCAAGCAGTCGCCCGGCCGCCCGTGATTGAATCAAACGCTCCGTTGCCTCGCGATATTGTGCAGCGATGGGAGCGAGTTGGGCGGTGACCCGCTGTAGGCCACTGGCAAGCTGGCTCAATTCCGACTGGTCGGCCTCGTAATTTCCGGAAGCCGTTAGCGGTGGCAGGCGCAACGGCAACCCGAGGGGGAGCAGGCCGAGGAAGTATTGGTTCAGGAGTTCCTTCGCGCCACTGTTAGCGGTGCGCTGATCGCTCTCAGCCACCTTGCTTTCAACGCACACTAACATCTTTTCGGAGACGGGGATGCCAAGATCATCGGTGTAATGCAACAGCGTCACGAAGCGTGCGGGATGCTCGAAGCTGGTAAAGAGCGAGGCTGCGGGCCGGGCGTCGTGGAAAGCGCCGGGGTCTTGCGCGCGTCGCGCCTGCCGGATGCGGTCGGCGGGTGAGGGGTGCGAATCGAAAAAGCCGGTGCGTTCGAGGCCATAGCGGTCCTCGATTTTTTGCAGCGTCTGGGCGGGCAGCCGTTCGTGCGATTGGCGGAGCAACTCGCTGAGGTTGTCGGGGAGTTGGGCCGTCTTTTTCCACTGCGTGTGGATTTGTTTGTACATCAACTCGGCGGCGGCGGAGAGGGTTGCGAGTTTGCGCTGCGTGCGTTCGAAAGTCTCGCTGCCGACGAGTTTGATCTCGCAGGCGTCGGCGTCATACTCCATTTGGCGGAGCAGGAACCCGCCAATCACCAGACCGGTGTACATCAGGAGGCGCAGGATCATCCGGGCGAACCAGACCCCGATTTGCGCGGCCCAGACGATGGCCGTGACCCAACCGTCCTCGGCCTCGTTGGCCCATTCTTCGAGCGCCTCGTCCCATGCGTCGCGTTCGTACACGACGCGCAGGAACCAAAGGTTGACCGAGCGAATGAGGTAACTCAACCGCATGCCAACGCTCTGCGTGAAATGACCGAACTCATGCGCCACCACGCCGCCAAATTCCGCCGCCGAGAGGTTCGCGACCAGCGGCAATCCGATGGTAAGCACGAGATCGTTGCCCGCCAGGCTCCCCAAGCCGCGCCGGAAGCTGGCCGAGGCGTTGAGCTCGCAATCGAGGTCAATGCGTTTGGGTGACGGCGCGCCGACGGTCTCACAGATCTTTTCGATGAAAGCGTAAAGCAAAGGATTGTCGGCCGGATTCAAAGCCAACGGCTGCGCCCGTTTTGGCCGGCCGGCGAAAATC
>JANOHH010000076.1:0-2288 GCA_031406395.1 Verrucomicrobiota bacterium
GTGGGGCAAAGTACGGTCGCCTGCATCTTGCTCGACGCAGTGTTTATCATCATCTACCTGGCCGTGTAATGAGTGGGACGCCTGCCAATGCCAAAATTCCCGCACTACATCTGCGGGATGTAAAGGTGGTTTCAATGAAGAACCCAACCGTGATCGTGGCCGAAGGGGTGAACTGGACCGTGGAGCCGGGTGAGTTCTGGGTCGTTGGTTCGCCGCAGCATTCCGGCAAGACGGATTTCCTGATGACGGTGGGTGGATTGTCGTCACCGATCGGTGGAGAGTATCACTTTCTCGGGGAACCGATGCCGATTTTTGAAGAGCCGCGCATGGTGCATCGATTGAAGCTCGGATTGGTTTTCGACGGCGGACAGTTGCTGGGGCAGTTGACCGTGGCGGAGAACATTGCGTTGCCGCTGCGCTATCATCGGCATCTGTCGGCAGACGAAATCGAATCACGCGTCCGTGAGCTCTTGGAGATCACCGAGCTCATGGCGTGGGCGAATAGCACGCCCGCCAATGTGGGTCGCAGCTGGCGACAGCGCGCCGGACTTGCCCGGGCACTGGCATTGCAGCCGGAAGTGTTGCTGCTGGACAGCCCGCTCACAGGCTTGGATGCGCGGCATGTGGCTTGGTGGCTGGGTTTGCTGGACAAGCTTTCTCGCGGCGACAGCAACCTGGGTGGAAAGCCTCTCACCCTGGTCGTTACGGCGGATGATTTGCGACCTTGGCGCAAACATGCCGGGCAGGTGGGCTGTTTGTCCAACCGGCGTCTCATCGTGGTGGGCGACTGGCGCGCGGTCGAAAATTCGAAGGAAAAAGTAGTTCAAGAATTGTTGAGTGAGTAAACGCGAGGTGGTTGACGGTCCGGGCGGAATGGGAAACTGTTTGCCCGGCGCAACCGCAAGCTGACACAATGGAAATACGATGGCCCTGCAAGATTTGACCCCGCAACTGCGCACGCGCCTCAACCGCATGGAGCGCGCGGTGGGGTGGTTTGTCCTGCTGGCGACCGCGCTACTGATCTTCGGTTTCGCGTACTACCTGCACAATACGGCGAAGCGCAAGGGCTGGTTTAAGAAGCGCGTGCCCTATTACACCATGATTGACCGGGCGACTGGTTTGCGCGTGGGTGACCCCGTCATGCTCATGGGGTTCGAGGTGGGACAGATCACGGATATCAAACCCATGCCGCCGGACTATTTCGAATACAATGTTTACATCGAGTTTGAGATCAAAGAGCCGGACTACGGTTACTTGTGGACGGAAGGCTCGCGGGCCAAAGTGGAGGCGGATTTTCTGGGCAAGCGCGTGCTCGAAGTGACAAAAGGGACTGGCGGTCATGCGACGTATCTTTTTCATCCGCTTTACGACCTGACGGTAAGTGAAGCCGAGGCAAACCCAAATTCCGACCGGTGGCAACTTGCGGCGGATATTTACGATACCAGGAGGACGAATTCAGTTGTCGTTATTAAGGCGCTCGCGCCGTTGGACAAGGAAACGCTCGCCCGACTCAGGCAATTGGGGGTCGAAACATTTCCTGCCTTGGACAATACGGAAGAACGGAAAACGCCGACCGTCGTCTGGAACGACGAAGATGGTCGCTACGTTAAGTTCATTCCCAAACCTGAACCGAATGCCAATGTTTATTGGTTGTTGGCCGATGAGTCGCCTGTGATCACCGAGCGATTGCAAAAACTCGTAGATCAGGTGGAACAAGCGCTGCCGAACGTGCTCAGCCTCACGAATCAGATTGGAAACGTGCTCGCCGAAAGTGCCGCTCTCGCGTCGAATCTCAATGTGGTCGCGCGCAACGCCCAGCCGGCATCAGCTGACCTTGCCAAGTTGGCCGCCCAGTTGCGCGGGTCGGGGGCGCTCGGCGAATGGGCGCTCGGCACGAACGGCCAACGGCAATTGGATGCAGTTCTGGAAAACGCAAATGCCACCGTCACTCACGCGGATACCAACCTCACGTTGCTGGTGGAGAATCTCGCCCGCTCGCTCGACAACCTTGCCGATATCACGAGCAATCTGAACGCACAGGTGCAGGCAAATACGAACGTGCTTGGATCGATTTCCCAGGCGGTGATCAATGCCGACGATTTGGTGCAGGGTCTGAAGAAGCATTGGCTGCTGCGCTCAGCGTTCAGCAAGCGGGCGAAAGAATCCTCCGATTCGCAAAGGTCGGTCGGGTCCCCAAAGACGCGCGACCAGCGCTAGTTGCTGCGAACAGGAAGCTGATCAGATCTGCAGCAGCAGATAGACGAACCCAGCGACGCAGATTAGGAAGA
>JANOHH010000090.1:0-1457 GCA_031406395.1 Verrucomicrobiota bacterium
GGCCACATGGCGTTGTGAAGTTTGGGAAAATTGTTTGCAGGCTTCTCGTTGTTCATAGTTTTTTTATGTTTGGCGGGTTGCGCAGGCTCGGGCAAACCGGCGGGGAAAAACTATCAATCGCATGGCATCCGGCAATGCCAAAGTGCGTTTAGCTGAAACCCCGCCGAAGGAAACCACGAATGAACACCAATGGACACGAAGCTGCCGCCGTCGAAGCGAAGGAGGGTGGCGAACTGAATCCTTGGCCAAGGTATGGTAGCCGCCTACACCTCACCGTTGGGACCGAACACCCCGGCTTGATTCGTGTGTCTTCGTGTCTATTTGTGGTTTAACGGCTTTTCTCCGGTTTAGCCGCGTTATGAGTTTGCGTTCCCGTAGCGTGCCCGATTTAATCGCGGCCAGATTCGCCCTGCATTACCGAACCAATGTCCACATGCGAGGTCAGGAAGGCGGGGCTAGGTCCACAAACAATCATGATGAATTCAACCAGTTCCAAATCCGCGGATATTTCCAGCCCGCCACCCGCCCACCCGCCGGTTTGGCAGCCGGTCCTGCTTGCCGCGTTGGCTGGTGGGATGGGCTGGGGCATTCGCGGACAATACGGCCACGAAACCGGGGCCATGATCGCCGGTTTGCTCGTGAGCCTGGTGGTGGTGTTTTTGCTCTGTCCACAGGCGGCCCTGCTGCCCGCCGCCCGGGCGGTGGCCTTCGGCACGATTGCAATCGGCATTGGCGGTTCGATGACCTATGGCCAGACCATTGGTCTCACGCAGAACGCGCCACTGATCGGCAACTGGGACGCGTGGCGTTGGGGCATGCTGGGATTGAGCATCAAGGGCGCGATCTGGATCGGTTTCGCGGGTTTGTTCCTCGGCATGGGGCTGGGCGGCGTTCGCTATCGGTCGCGCGAAATTCTGCTCCTGATGCTGGGCATGCTCGTGCTTTACGTGGTTGGAGTTTGGGCTTTCAATTCTCCACACGATCCCGCCCAGAAGATCTTGCCGCGGATATATTTCTCCGCCTCCTGGCATTGGCAGCCCAACGCCGGCGCCGAACTCAAACCGCGTCCGGAAGTATGGGGTGGTCAACTTTTCGCCCTTCTCGGCGCCTGGGTCTGGGCTGGGTGGATTCGCCGCGACCGCCTCGCGCGCAACCTCGCACTCTGGGCCATGTTGGGCGGAATCGGCTTCCCCATCGGCCAGTGTCTCCAATCGTTTCATGCCTGGAACCCGGAGATTTTCAAGACGGGTATCTGGGTCACGCTGGATCCGGCGATGAATTGGTGGAACTGGATGGAGACCACGTTCGGCGCCGTGATGGGCGCGTGTCTCGGGCTCGGGCTTTGGCTCAACCGCCGGCATATCGGTCCCATGGCGGACACGACTGACGCACCGCTTAGAACCGTCATTGAGTGGGCGCTGGTTTGCGTCCATGTCACGATGCTCGTGGTGTCAGAG
>JANOHH010000092.1:0-4566 GCA_031406395.1 Verrucomicrobiota bacterium
GCAGCACGCCGTAGGATTCAAGGTTAGGCATCAACTCGTGTAACACAACAATCCAATCCTGTGAACATGTAATTCCCAACGGGTGCATACTGCGAGTCGTCATGCGCCAACGGATTCTGGTCAATCCACTCGACAACAACCTGCGATGGGATGAGCAACTTCGCGCTCTCTGCCCACTCGATAAACTCGGCGTCCACTCCCAAATGCTCGCGGGTATCGCCAAGCAAAACCACTCTCGCCTTTGCGTTACGGTCGGCCAATCGAATAGCAACGATGTCGCCAAGCTTCGCAGGAGAACCGTCGTGGTAGTTCATGGCGCGGTGATGCCTAACAAAATAATTATGCAGGTCGGCATATCTTCCCATTTTGGGGTGATATGCGAACAGTGGTACTGACCGGAAGTCGGACCTCGCGGAATGAGGGCTCTTTGAGGCGGCTTCATGGCGCAACTCTGCGCCTTTGATTTTCCCACGTCAACAGTAGATGGCTGATGTGCAGATGGCTGATGGTTGAGTAAATCAGATGGTTGTTCGGACGGGTGTCGGGTGGGCGGAATTGGGCTGGTTGGCAGCGGCGATGGCGGGACGGAGGAGGGCCGCCAGCTCGGCGCAGTGGTCCAGCCAGTTGTCATCGGTCATGGAGAGGAGGCCGTCAAGGACGTCGGAGAGCAGGCCGGGATAATCCGGAATGGGGTCGGAAAGGGGTTCTTGGTATTGATCACACGTTTTTGCTCACTTGGAGCGCGGGGCGTCCCGGATTGCGAAGGTCCGCTGGATGGTCGAGGGATCGTTTGAGATGATGCCGTCCGCGCCCAGCTCGCACATCGCCTTGGCGAGGGCCGGATCGTCAATGGTGTAAACCCAGACCTTCATTCCTTTTTGGTGGGCGTAGGCCACGGATTCGCGCGTGATCTGGCGGTTCCAGACCACCACCCGGGCGCCCGTCTGCCGGACTTCGTCCACCCAAACCTTGTCCAACGCCTTTGCCGCATCATCCAGTTTTTTGCCGCCGCGCGACCCGGGCGGGCCCAAGGCAGCGAGAATTTGCCGCGGCTCCTGCTGATGAAAGTCCTGCAGGTATTTCCAATCGAAGGATTGCACAACCACGTGGTTGATGAGATTGCGTTCGCGCAGTAATTTCACGCATGAAGCCGCATCGCCGGCCTTGCGCTCGATGAGCGTCACGTTGCCGTCCTGAATAAGATCGAGCGCTTCAATCAGCGTGGGCAGGCGGGTGCCGGCGTACTTG
The DNA here is from genome assembly GCA_031406395.1 of Verrucomicrobiota bacterium. Lineage (GTDB taxonomy): Bacteria > Verrucomicrobiota > Verrucomicrobiia > Limisphaerales > JADLHS01 > JADLHS01. The sequence goes on from JANOHH010000092.1 coordinate 1,249, forward strand.
ACATCGAACCATTGCCCCGCATCCAGCGTACGCAGCTCCGCCAGCGTTTTGTCCACCACACGGATTTTCTTTCCTCCCCACTGCGCGACGGCGTCCGTGGTGCGATCCAACTCCCCGTCGTGGATTACGACCGGCACGCCGTCCCTCGTGTGATGGTAGTCCAGTTCGACTAGGTCCACGCATGCAGCCTTGGCCAGCTTGAAGGCTGGTAACGTATTTTCGGGCGCAACCTGACTATAACCGCGGTGAGCGATGACAAGTGGCCGGCGCAGGGCCAGAAGCATTTCCGCCGGAGCGGTTGCTTCAGCGGCCTTCAAAGATGTTTCAGTCGTCATGAGTAGAAAGGGCAGGGAAATAAGCGGAAGCCAGTGCCAACATTCGTTTAACGGGCTAAGCATTGAGTGCAATCTATGTCGCCCGGATTGCGTGGTCAAAGCGGAACTTAGTCATAGTTTGTCTCGTGCAGCGACTGGGGGGGCGTGACGCTCCGCGCGAAGTAGGGCATGGGCAGGTTACCTTACGGAAAAAGAGGTGCGCCCTTGAGCGAGCGAGAGCGGTATCGTCAAAGCCGGTGGAAAAGCAGGCAACAAGCACAAGTCAACCGACGGTGTGGGGGAGCGCCCAGAACATTCTTAAAAAAGCGGTGGCGGGCGGCAAATTCCGCCCGAAAATCAATACCTGTCCTCCGGTCCAAGAAAACTCGTGGAACATGCTCAATGATTGCAGTCGCTTGTTCACCGGTTCAAAGACTAATAAGCTCGAACTCCTGCTTTACAACTTTGATTTCCTGCCCGCTGCTTTCCTCGCCCGCAACCAGCCTGGAATCAGGCCCGCAAAGAAAAACGCTCCGTCCGGCGGCCCACGCCCCCATGCCCGTGGTGGGATTACGTATGGAGCCGGCGAACCGCCATCGAGGTCGGCCGCGATGGGCGCGTGCCGATCGGCACGCAACGCCTGCGAATCGTAAAACCACCCGCAGCCAAGGCGATCCTTTGCCTCCATCCCACCGGCCACCATTCCGGGCTGGCCGCCGCACCCGATCCCAAGCATAAATCCGTGCGCCTCGTTACCAATCGTCCCAAAGCAACATTCCGGCTTTGAGAACCGCGCGGCATGGGGAAAATAGCGGGTTGACGCCAAACCCCCTTATTTTAAGATCTCGGAAATGAAAGTCATCTCGATTCGGCAACCGTGGGCGTGGTTGATCATTCACGCCGGCAAAGACATTGAGAATCGCGACTGGTGCACCAATTTTCGTGGTCCGGTCGCCATTCATGCCGCCAAGTATGTTCCTACTCAAGCAGAAATTTCCGAGATTGAGTTGGCTATGAAGGTGCGCATCCGCCGGTTTGAACTCCTATATGGGGGAATCATCGGCACCGCCGAAATCACGGATTGTGTCTCCCACCATGCGTCCTCTTGGTTCTTTGGCGGCTTTGGGTTTGTCCTCGTCCGCCCGCGCCCCGTCCAGTTTCACCCCCTAGCCGGAAAGCTCGGCCTCTTTGACGCGTCAGGCTACGTCCCGGAGTACGTTGACCAGGGTGCGCCCGTCAATCTAACGGTTGTCGGCGAACCCAAACTTCTTTAACGGTAAAAATTCACAAAGGTCTTGAACGGAACCACGGCGGCCTTGGACGTGGGCTTTGACCGCAATTTCCCCCAACCGCTTTTGCTCCGCATCCGGCATCGCCCCGTCCCCGCGCCACTTGAAATTCATTTTCCAATCCACACTGATCCACGGCACCAAGGTCGCCGGCACGGTTGGATCGAAGTCCATCAGCATGCCGTCCTAGCCGGCATAGCGGGTCGTTTCGTCCGCGAACATTTCTTTGGCGCGGTCGCCCGGAATCACGATGGTGATGGCGTTGGTCTGTTTCACTCCGTCGCAAAAAGTTGTGAGCAGGACGGCGTAATTGGTGAGCCCTGCGCGCAGGGTCGGATAATTGACGACCGATCCGAATTTGTGCGTTTTATTCGGCAGCAATCGCTCGTTTGCTCACCCAGTTCTAGCCAACCCCCCGAAAGCGTCGTGCCTCGCGAGCTTGCCTGGAGTAAAAAGCCCGCTACAATTGGCTGAATAGAATGAGCAGCATCCCACACATTCCCGCGCTGCGGCGCGGCCGGGCTTACGAGAGCCTCGATACCGTTGAGGTGAAAGACTTCCGCACGGGCGAAGTCAAAGCCACCGTCAGCCAGGTCAATGCCGGCATCGTGCGCAAGGATCTCGCGCGCGTGGCCGAGGGACAGGCGGCGCTCAAGAAATTCTCGGTCGCCCAACTCATCGAGATTTGCGCCAAGACGGGCGAGCACTTTCTCAATGGCACGTTGCCGCTCGGTGACAAGGGCCACACGCAATCGCCGCAGCAATACATCGAGACGTTGAACAGCACCAGCGGACTGCCGCATGTCATGGTCCGGCGCAACATGGAGAAAATTCACCTCGCGCTCACGAACATGAAAACCGTGCTCAATGGCCTGTCGCGCGGGCTCGACCTTGCCATCCTCGACTCCGGCAGCGGCGAACAGTTCGGGACGCGACTGAGTTTCTTTCCGACGACTTCGGCGCTTGGCCTGGTGATGCCCAGCAATTCGCCGGCGGTGAATTCGCTCTGGCTGCCCAGCATAGCGCTCAAGACGCCCGTCATCATCAAGCCGGGCAAGGAAGAACCGTGGACACCGTATCGGCTGATCCAGGCGTTCATTGCCGCCGGCGCGCCGGCAGAGGCCTTTGGTTTTTACCCGACCGATCACGAAGGGGCGGGGGAGATTCTGAAAACCTGCGGCCGCGCGCTGATTTTCGGCGACAAATCCACGACGCAGCAATACGCCAACAACCCGGCGATCCAGGTTCACGGGCCCGGCTGGAGCAAGTTCCTGATCGGGGAGGACTGCATTGAACAGTGGCGCGATTACGTGGACGTCATGGTCGCGAGCATTTCGGACAACGGCGGGCGCTCATGCATCAACGCCTCGGCCGTGGTGGTCCCGAAGTATGCCGCGGAAATCGCCGACGCGCTGGCCCAGAAGCTGGGCCCCATCCAGCCGGCCAAAGCGGACGATCCCAACGCCCGGCTCTCTGGCTTTGCGAATCCCAAGATGGCGGAGTTCATTGATGGCGCGATTGAGGAGGGACTGAAAACGCCTGGAGCAACCGACGTGACGGCAAAATACCGGAACGGCTCGCGCAAGGTGACCTTCGACGGCGGCGTGTTTGTGCGCCCGACGATTGTTCGGTGCGACTCATTCGCGCATCCGCTGGCCAACCGCGAATTTCTTTGCCCCTACGCCAGCGTCGTGCAAGTGCCGCAAGCCGACATG
>JANOHH010000107.1:0-3519 GCA_031406395.1 Verrucomicrobiota bacterium
GGAGCGCCGTGCTGCCGTTCTTATTCGCAAAGCCCTTGTGCGGCGAATGACACACCGTGCAGGTCATGCGGCCTTCCGGCACCGGATGATGACTCGGCAGACCGAACTGCCCCCGCACGTCGGCGTGGCAGGAGAAACAAACCGTCTCCGTGGCCCGATCCGGAGGCGTCGTGAGCAAGGCGCCGAAATTGTTCGCCACGGGCCGGCCGGCGGTGAAACTGTTCGGCGGTTTCACCTCACCGCCGGAATCCGAGTGCAAGCTGCCCGGCCCGTGACAGGATTCGCAGCCGGCTTCGAGGGCATTGGGCCCTTCGGCAATTAAACGCGCGTGGTCGGCGGTCGCGAAATTTTTGTAGATTTCTTCGTGGCACTGTTCACAGTCCTTTGAACCAATGTATTTCGCACCCGGCACATTGGGCAGCATCACGATGGAACGGTTCATCGTGCGGCACGAAATGACAGCGAACGCGAGGAACACCGCTGCCGCCAGCACCACGCCTGTTCCCCGACGGGCAGCGTAAAGCCGCGAGGCGGCCACGCCGCCAGACGGGGAAAACAGTTTTTGAAAGATGCCGCCGACGGAGCCCGGTCGCCTCACTCCGTGGGCGCCGGAAGAGTTAGGTGGGGCGAGGCTCCTGATGAGCCGCCTCGCTCCACCATCGGCCGATTGTTTTCGGTTGCTCATCGAGATTTTGCCAGTGATTTATTGATTTAGTTCCAGCTGGACCCAGTTGCGGGCGGCATCCAAGAGCGCAAAGGCGTAAGGCCCGTTGTGTAAGCCATAACTACCGTCGTAAAGGACCAGATACAGATAGAAACGAGCCTTCTTGATGTTGTCTGGGATCAGGGTTTTCTGTTCGAGTTCATTTGGTCCCGCAATTCCAGACGACAAGTCTCCGGGCACCGTGTATTCCCACGACAATACACCGTAATTGGTGCGCAGGACCTCCGGCGCTTTGGTCAACGCCCACTTGTCCAGCTTGTCCTTCACCGATTGCATTTGATCGACGAAGATTTCACGCCATGCCCCCACGCTATCGTCATTGGCCCCGCTACCGTGGCAATCGACGCAGACGCCGTATGAAGTCACCCCAAACGTATGGCCGGTGACCGCCGCGACTTCCGGCGGGCCATGCTGGTACTCCCCGGTCTGCATGTGACACGTCACGCATTGGTTCGTGACGAGAAACAAGCGGCCGGAGTTATCGGAAAGGAACTCGGTCCCGGCATGCGCCGCGGGCCCACCACTCACGCCGCCCGGCACTTCGGGCAGCGTTCCGAGCAACATATTATATTGCGGCGAGTGATGCGGCGGCCGGCTGGTGGTGGTCCACGCCGCGCCGCGATCATTGTGGCATTGGGCGCAGACGTTAATGTCGAAGCGATTCGTGAACGGGGCCGAAGTGCTGAGGGAATAGTTGTTGGTCGAAGCCAGCGGATAGCGGAGCTGGTTGGTGTAGGCCAAACCCGTGACCACGTTGGTCCAGGCGTGCGTCGCGTGCGGGTTGTGACAAACCGCACAGGTGATGCCGACGTTGGCGTCATTCGTCAGCGTGGCGGAAATGACGTTCGCCGGAACGCCGTAAACCATGGCCAGCCGCGCCGTCCCGGAGTGACAGCGCCCGCAACTGTTGATGCGGCTCGGCGGGTTCATGTCCTCCACTACCGCGAAGTGGCCGCTGGTTTTCCATTCATCGAACGTCGGATTGTGCGATCCGTTGTGACACCCGCCGCAAACCTGCCCGGCAATATCTGTCCGTGGCCGCGCCGCCAGATCGCCCGGGTTGGCCGCATGGTTGGCCGCCGGGCCGTGGCAATTCTCGCACTGCACGCCCGCCAGTTGCGGCGTCGCCGCCTCGCTGACAAATCCCGTCGGCAAGCCGTAGCCGACGGTATGACAGGGCAGGCAACTGGGATTTTTTTCCTGGTGCGCACGCTTGAGGGTTGCGAAAGCCTGGGGGTGGCGGGTACTCAACTCCAGGGTGTGGACGGACTCGTGACATTCCAAGCAGGCCGGCGCCCCGGCGTATTGCGGTGACGGACCTAACACCCGGAAAAAAGCGTTGCTGCGCAAGGTGGTGATATTGGTGGTCCGGTTCAAATTCGGACTGCCGAACTTTTGCCACGTCGGACTTGTCAGGCCGAGCTTTTCGTAAAGTTGATAGTAACCGGAAGGTCCGTCCCAGGTGAGCTTGGCAACATTGTTGGTGTGCTGGATGCCGGTCATGATTGGCCAACCCGGCATTCCACCGGGCACCGTAACACTCAAGTGTTGCACTTCCTCCGCTCCCGCCAGGGTGCCGACCATGACTAACACACTCAAGGCACACACCCGACTGAGTTCATGTTTGCCCATTTGCATTGGTTGGATGCTAAACCGCGGCTTCGGTTGCGCTCGCCCGATCTTGCCGTTGTCGCGGCCTTTCTTGTCCTGCCAGGCCAATTCTTGCAAGCGGCGAAACAAATGCCAAGCGCAACAAAAGTCCGGTTAATCTCAAGAAACAAGCAGACGCAACCGCATGCGCGGCATTATGATTTTTCCGGCAAGTGCGATTGTAGGCGGCAAATGAGTGACAAATTTGGCATAGCCGAGAATGAACTGGCAGCCACCGAGCATGAAGTTTACGATGCGCTGCCGGAAAAAGTCATCTGCCAGCGCCGTCGTCGGGATGCTTTGCTGCGCGCGTTCGGTGGCCATGATGGAAAGCCAAAGCCGAACCACTAATTGGATTGCTGTTGGCGAGCGGTCGGCTGAGTGTGCAAAAATTGGTGAGCCAAGTGACGGACACGCAAAACGGCTTTGCCGAGAATTTTGCCGCCACGACAATCGGTCGAATAATTTAACCAGCCAATTTGATCATGAAAAAAATGGTGACGAACAGCAGCAGCTGCAGAATGAATCGGCCCGCGGCCGTCCGCGCGGCAGGCCGCGTGGGATTTTTGGCGTTCGTTGCGCTCATCCTTATTCTGGCGGGCGGCGGTCTTTGGTATTGGCGATCGAACCGGCCACGAACGGTGGAAACCGCCGAGGCAGCGGTGCCAAGCGGGGTTCTGTCCGAGACCACGACCCGGCTTCTCGCCGGACTAGATTCGCCCATTGATTTAAGCTTATTTGCACCCGTAGATGTCAGTGTGTTGCCGGCGGCATTGGGCGGTTATGTCTCGCGGGTCAAAGGCTTGCTGGCGGAATATGAAAGCGCCGCCGCCGGCAAGGTGCGCGTCAGCAAACGCGATCCCCATACCGACAAAGCCGCAAAAGCGGCGGCGGGCGCGGCGGGCATCGTGCCCTTTGCGAGCGAGAATGGCGAAATTGTTTATCTCGGCCTGACCGTCGGAAATGGCGCGCGGGTCGAGACGGTGGCGCCGCTCGCTCCGGAATGGGAAGCGGCCCTCGAGTCGGATGTGAGCCGTGCCATCAGTCGGGTGACGGCTGCGGCGGCAGCACCGGCCCGCCCCGGCACCCAATCGCCGGCGATGCCGGCCCCGATTGACCCGGCGATCAGCGAGGAATTGTTGAAG
>JANOHH010000128.1:0-5380 GCA_031406395.1 Verrucomicrobiota bacterium
CACGTTCGGATGCTCCGCCAGCAGCGACATCGGCACGGCGGCATCGGGAATCTGCTTCGCGATCATCAAACAAGTGAGCCGCTGGCCGAACGGATTGTCGTGATTTCCGGCGTGCCAGATGGAAACCTTGTCGGCCTTCCACGTCTCGACCGGCCCGACGGAAATCGCCTGCGTCGGCACGAGCGAGATGTTGCCACCGCCGGAGGTGCGGGCGTTTTGCGCCACGGTCAACGGGTGCAAATCCACCACGCGCGTGGCCAGCTTGCGATAGTCGGCGGGCGACGGTGGGGCGTTCTTGTATTTGCCCGCCCGCTTGGGTGGATCGTTGAAAGCCCAATGCTTCACGTCCCCCTGCCCGCCCTGCATCACGGCGCAGCGCACTCCCGCCTCCCAACTCTTGCGATACGTTGTGGTGTTGCCATTCGGAAAATGCAGGTTTGCATCCGGCATCACGAGCTCTTTGCGGATACGGCCGAAACACATTTCACGGTCGGCTTTCTCGAACGAGAGTGGGTGCGTAACCGGCGTTTCCTTCCCGTCGAGAAACCATTCGTCCATGCCCCAGAAATGCGCAGACTTGATGTTCAGGTTCAGTTCATTGACGAGCCGAGCGACCAGCGGCAATTGCTCGGTCGGGCCGATGGGGCCGCAGAGGCCGACGGGGTTGTCCGGCGTTGATTGCTGCCAGGCGGTGAGGTATTCCAGCGCTTCGGTGAGGTAAAAATCTTCGAGTGTCTCATACATCACGACCGTGAAGCCAGGCCGCGAGAGTTTCTGCATTTTCTCCGGCGTGAGCGCGGCGGCGTCGCGGACGATGTCGTTGTCGAGGGTGGTATAGTCCCACCAGTCGGGCGAGATGGCGCTGAGTTTACGGGGCATAGTGTCTGGTTACAGGTTATATGGCCAAAGCGTGAATCAGTTTAATCCACACCTGGGACGAAGTTTCAGCGCACCAAGGAAGAACTCAACAAAAATAATCCGGGCGCTAACCCGCAAATTCGGCGGCGACGGCCGGAAGCTCACGATTGATTTCGTCCAAGCGATAGCCAAAGCCTGGCCCGCGAATGCTCGCGAGGTCCACCATCCCATTGCGCCGCTGATAAAGTCCGGGGTGAACCGTGGCTTCGGCCGCGGACGCCGCCGGGTAAAACTGCATGGCGTTGGTTTCCACGCCCATGATGGTTCCGACGTGCGCCGCCAGAAGCACATGGGGAATCTGGGCGAGCATGGGATTCGTAAGGTCCTGCACCATGAGCTGCATCCCGTGCGCTTTGGCCCAACACGCGGTCAGCAGTGCGCCGGTTTGCGTCTTGCAGGTCTTGAGGGCCACGCCGTTCCAACCAAGTTTGCGCCCCAAACGCACCACACGCCAGTCGTGTGCACTTTCGTCGAGAAACAGCGGCTTGATCGCGGCCAGTTCGTGAACATCAATCTGATGCTGCTCCAGGTCGTAAGGAAATGGCTGCTCAACGTAGAGCAAACGTTCAAACCCGCGCGGCTGTTCCCGTTGCAACCGCTCCAGGATTTCGATCACGTACGCCGGGTCGGTGACGGCGCAGTTGAAATCGGCGGACAAACACTTCACACCGTGACCCATGGCAATGTCGGCGACCTTCACCATGCGCGCGAAATCCCAACGCGCGTCCGTGCCCCGCAGCTTGACCTTGAGGCATTGCAGCCCGTCGCGTTGAATCCAATCCGGCAGCAGAACGGGATAGCCGTCCTGCGGCTCATCGCCCTTCAGCTCGGAAGGGTCGAGCAAATCCAGTCCGCCCACGAGATGCCATGCGGGCAATTGCATCGGTGGCTGGGCCACTAGAAAATCCTGCGGAAATTTCCCGGCAAACGAAGCCGTCGGAGAAGTTTCCAGAAAATCGCCCAAATCGCGGCTCATGAATTCCGGGCCGTAAGTGGAATAAACCGGACGCTCCACGAGCCGCCCAAATGCGTCATGCACCGCAAGATCAAACGCCGAACAACCAACGAGCGCGGCGAGCCACGGCATCGGCTCGGAATCGATTCCTCGCGCCGCGTTGGTTTGCGCCAGCAGCCCGGGGAGAACCTGCTCCTGGAAATCATGCCCGATTTCCATCGGATGCCCAAGCCCGGCAAACCCAGCCCACGACCGTGCGATCACGAAGCAGAAATCCCGCAGCACTTCCGTACGCTGCGCCAGCGGCAGCGCGCTAGGCCAGACCCATTGCACGCTCAGCGGTGTTTCGCCCCAGCCTTCGGCGGTTCGTCCGCGACGGTCGGTCACCCGCACCCGGACCCGAGCGCACAAGACCTCCGTCAACGTCTCGGCCCCGAATTTGAGCGGGACGCGCGTGCGCACCGGCAGGAAGTAAAGCGCCGTTCCAATGACGCGGATGTCTGTGGGTTTGCTCATGCGCAGAGCGTTCGCTCGACGGCCGGTGCGAACGATAGATTTGTTTGACAACCGCCCTCACCCTGACCCTCTCCCCCAAGGAGAGGGAACAGCCGTTCAGCACTTGAGTGACGCTTCGACAACTGTGTGGCAAACCCCGCGCTCAGATTCTCGAATGGGGCGGCGAATAATTCTCCCTCTCCCCGGGGGAGAGGGCCGGGGTGAGGGCGGACATACCACCATTCTTTTTTCGTCAGTTTCATTCGCAACAAGTTGCCGGCGGGAATACACACCGTCACTCCGGTAACGGTTTGTCCTTTGTCTCCGGCGCAAACCAGATGAGGACCATGCCGACGAGATATACCAGCACGATGGTCGCGCCCGCTCTCGCATAACTCTTGTCGAAGAACGCCATCAACGAACCCATCTGCCACGCCCCAAGGGCGGACAGGATACGCCTGAAGTTGTAGGCCAACCCCTGTCCGGTGGCGCGCACGCGGGTGGAAAATAGTTCCGGCAAATACTGTGGCAGCCAGCCGTAAAACGACGCGGTACACATTCCCACCACGCCAACCGTGAGGAGAAACGCGGCGCTGTAATTTTGAAACGCCCGGAATAGAAAACTGCACACGATCAAGGAAGCCAGACAGAGCCCGAAATAGACCGGTCGGCGACCAAACCTGGCTCCGAGGAGGGGAGCAACCAAACAGCCGAGGATCGCACCGAGGGATGTGGCTGGTTGACTGTAGGCTTTGAACTTCGGTTATTGGCCATGCGTCATTTGATCGACCCAGGGAGGAATCCATCGCACGATGCCCCGGGGGACAATGAGCGCCACCGAGGAAAAACAAATCGCCAACAGAGTGGTGCGCAGCAGCCCCGAACTGAAGATTTCCCGCACCAGCCGCGACGGGCCTTTCTTCACCGCTTCCTTCCACCGCTCCGACTCGGGCACAAAAAAGATGATAAACAACGTCAGGAACGCTGGCGCCGCCCCCACGAGCATCACCCAGCGCCACGAGTCGCGGGTAATGGCGAAGTTGATGCCGATCATCGCGATGAAACGAATGACACCGAGATGCCAGGGTTGCTGCGCAAAGTAGGTGAGGCCCGTGAACACCGAGTAACAAAGAATGCTCAAGGTCATCGCCCGGACACGGCCCACCCAGTCCCCCAGCCAGCCGAACACCACGCTGCCTGCCGCCGCGCCGAGCAGGCACAGGGCGGTGCTCTTGCCCATCCACATTTACACGAATTGTTCGTCCACCACCCCGGCGACGGCCTGCATCTGCTGCAACGCGGGCCAGGGCGACGAGCGAGAGGATGCCCATTTCCAAAGTGTCAAACATCCAACCGCGAAAGGCCGCCAGTAGAACCAGCCACTGGCCGCGGGCGAGTTCAGCGGATGTTTTGTTCATATGTTTGCCGCGCCCGCGAAAGGGTTGGGGTTGTTCTCATCGTGTTTGTGTGGGCGAAGTGTTGCTGATTAGGCGTTGCGAAGCAACGGGCAAGCAAATGAATCCATTTCCAGGACTGGCAGCTTCAAAGTTACTCCAACCGCGGTCGCGGTTGAATTCTAGGGTGCCGCCTCCATCTGGAGACGTTCTGCGTATTGCTCCAAGAACCGTATCTGTGTTGCCGTTTCGATGGCAACTTTCTCGACTGCGCGCACCCGGCGAATTGCCTCCCCGGCCAATTCGCCTTGCGCGATCAAGTAGGTTGCCAGCATTGTCCCCGTTCTGCCGAGACCGGCCTCGCAGTGAACTGCAACTGGACGGAGCTCTGCTCGTTGTTCGGCAACGAAACGAACAAACTCCGCCACCTGCCCTTTCGTCGGCGCGCCTCCGTCCGGTAATGGCAAGCACAGGAATTTGAAACCCGCGGACTCATAAACTGGCGCGTCACTCGGAATGTTGAGAAGTGAAACAACGGCGCGCACTCCGGCAGAGTATAATCCAGGCAGTTCATCGTGAAATTCACTCAACGTTGCACCACAAGCCATTCGCCGCTCCGGGTGAACAAATGGCATCGGCATACCGGCCAGAACCCCAGGGATCACCCACCACAGTAGATTGTCTATTTGCACGGCGCTCATGACATCAAACGAGAACGGAGTCTCGTCACAATCCTACTTAGGTTCGCCCCAAGCCCCCCTCGTAAGCCTTGTTCACCAGAAAGTCTTTTCCCAGCGCCTTGCGCAGCGGGTCAACTTCCGTCGCACTGAAACCGTAGTGCAAATGCCGGCGCCAGCATTCGGCGAACTTGAATTTCTTCGACAGCTTGCCGGCGGCGCGCGCCATCTCGTCCACTTTGGCAGCGAGTGAACTCGTACCCTGGCTCACGACGAGCCAGTTTTCCTGGCTCTTGTGCTCAGTCAGCGCTGCGCGTTTGGCCGCCTGCGTGGTCGCCGTATTCACGAAAACTTCGGGCATGACGAGCCGGCGCAAGGGGTCGCGCAGGCTGTGCGGCACGGCGTGATAAATGGTCACGTCGTAATCGGCGGTCAGCCGCACCGGCACGGAGCGGAAGTTCGGCATGGCATGCGCAAACGCCGCCGTCACCACCAGCCGGCAGGTGTTGGTGTGGTCTTCCATGTAGTCCACCGGCGAGTGCGTGAGGACGATGTTTGGCTTCACTTCGCGAATCACCGCCGCGAGACGGCGCAGGAGTCTCAAGTCGTAAAGAATCTCCATGTCGTTGCACAGGCTTTCATGGAAATGGGCGCCGAGAATCTTTGCGGCACGCCGGGCTTCGCCCCGGCGGAGGATACGCGTTTTGTTTGCATCGTACTGGACGCTGCCGCAACAGCCGTTGGCGACGTTCAGGTAGTGGATTTCGTAGCCGGCGCGCTGGAGCAGCAGGAGTGTTCCGGCCATGTAAAACTCGATGTCGTCCGGGTGGGCCCCGATGGCGATGGCAGTTTTTTTCATGGTGGAGTGTGAAATGCGGAGCGCAGAAGAGAAGTTAGAAGAACACCCACCCTCACCCTGACCCTCTCCCCCGAGGAGAGGG
>JANOHH010000135.1:0-1529 GCA_031406395.1 Verrucomicrobiota bacterium
TTTACGCACCTGGAGGCGCTGACGACCTATCTCTATTTCGAGACTTGGGAGCGGCTGATGGATTTCATGCTGCGGGGCCTGGAAATCGGCCCCTACGCCGTTGGAAAAAGTTAAACCGGACTGACCGGAAGCAAACACGCCGTCAACGCGTGCGGCCACGCTTTGCCCGGGGTTTGATTTCGCCGCCGCGACAGGGACTCCAGCCGCCATGCTTTCCAGTCTGCTCCCGTTTCCGCCTGCTCCCACCCCACGCCGCTTTCCAATAAAATTACAATTGCTGCATCGGCCCCCGCACCGAACAGGCCTACTTTGCCTGCCTCCGCCAACTCAGTGAGTTCTATGCCAAATCGCCCGATCTGATTTCCGCCGAGGAGTTCCGCCAATACTGCATCCATCTCAAGTCCGAAAAGAAAGTCGCCCGCCAGACTTCCACCCAGGTCATCTGCGCCTTCAAGCTCTTCTGGGAAAAGACCCTCAAACGCGTCTGGCCCCACGAACTCCAACTGGCCCGCGCCAATCCCCAGTTCAAACTGCCGGTCGTGCTCTCCGCCGCCGAAGTGCGCCGCATTCTGGCTGAGGTGTCCGCCCTGGACCATCGCGTCTGCCTGATCCTCATTTACTCCTGCGGCCTGCGTCTGGGCGAAGGGCTCTCGCTGGCCGTCCGCGACATTGATGCCGAACGGAGGCTCCTGCACCTCCGCGCCGGCAAGGGCAACCGGGATCGTTACGTCCCGCTGCCCAAGCGTACGCTGATGTGGTTGCGCGAGCTCTGGAAAACCCACCGTCATCCCACGCTCCTCTTTCCCGCTAAAGGCCATGGCGGACAAGGCGCGGCCACGGCCACGGCACCCATGTGCCGCACCACGCTGCAACTCGCCTTCCGTCTCGCGCTCCAATCCAGCGGCGTCAAAAAGGCCGCGCACGTTCACACTTTGCGCCACTCGTACGCCACCCACCTGCTCGGAAAGGGGTCAAAAGGGGTCGGTTCTTGGTATTGTTCACTAATGCGCTGTCAGTTTAGTTTTCCTTTGCGCCAGCGATTCAGCCGGATGTTTATTACATGTCGTGCCTGGCAGGCTGTTGGGACCTTGTGTCGGAATCTTCCCAGGTTGTCACGCGAGCAAGCTTCAACCCACGTCGGGCAGCGCATGGCCGGCCTCTGCCGCCGCCCGATGGTGCGATCGGGAAATGGTTGAGGAGCAGCGTTGCATCTCAATTTGGCGCTTGGGATTAGGCGGAGTTCGTTCTAGTTATAGCCCGTGTCTCAAGGGTGAGTCCCAATCCTGAACTCCCATGAAGCGTCACGCCCCCAGCTACCTGGCGGTCTCCCTGATCGCCGCCACAGCGGTGTGGTCGTCTCTCCCGCCCGCTCGTGCCGCAACCAACGACCGCATCAAGTCGTTCTGCATTGATTTCAACTGGGGGGCCGGTGGCCCGAATGGATTTCCAGCGCCGGGTGCTTTTGCCTCGGCCGACCCCGCGGTGCATTATCAGTTTTACAAGGATCTGGGGGTGAACGTGATTCAGAC
>JANOHH010000148.1:0-13340 GCA_031406395.1 Verrucomicrobiota bacterium
CGCTGTTCGTCGGGGGCATCGGGATCATGAACATCATGTTCGTTTCGGTCGCCGAGCGGACCCGCGAAATCGGCATCCGCAAAGCCATTGGCGCGAAGCGGCGTACGATCCTCCTGCAATTTCTCATCGAGGCCGCGAGCATCTGCCTGCTGGGCGGACTCATCGGCTTGGCCATCGCGTGGCCGGTGACGTTCGTAATCCAGAGGTTCCTGCCCGCAACCATGTCCTTTACCGTCATGGGCATCGCGCTGCTGGTCTCGCTGGTGACCGGCGTGCTCTCGGGATTTTTTCCGGCCTGGCGCGCGGCGCGAATGAATCCCGTGGATGCCTTGCGCGCCGAATGAAAGCCCGCCGCCCAACGCTGCTGCTGGCCGAGGCCAGGGAAAGCTTTTCGATGGCGATGGCGGCCTTGGCGGCGCACAAGCTCCGCTCGGCGCTGACCTTGCTCGGAGTGCTGGTGGGCGTGTTCTCGATCATCGTCACCATGACCGCCATGCGGGTGCTCAAGGCAAACGTTGAGCGCGAGATCAGCCAGTTGGGGGCGCAGACGTTTGCGGTGAAGAAATGGCCCGGGATTTATTTCGGCGGACCCGACGGCTTTGAGAAATACTGGCGGCGCAAAAACATTACGCTGGCGCAGGGAAAGCTGGTCGAGGCAAAAGCCACGCTCGCGGAGAGTGTCGGTATCGAGGGCAGTTTCTGGGGCGGCGAGGTCGAGACGCGCTTTGCCAAGACGCCGCCCTCGGTGCAAATGTTCGGCGAGACCCCCGGCAGCTTTCCCGCCCGCGGGTGGATTGTCGCGGAGGGCCGCGGCTTGACCGAGACCGATGTGGACAACGCCCGCGATGTTTGCGTGCTGGGCAGCGCGCTGGCCAAAACCGTTTTCCCGTTCGGCACGGCGGTGGGCGAGCGCCTCAAAATCAACGGCTTCAACTACGCCGTCATCGGCGTGCTCGCGGCCAAAGGTGGCGCCCTGGGCGGTGAGCAGGATAATTTCGCCGTCGTGCCCGTCACCACCGCGCTCAACCGCGCCGGCCGCTGGACGCGCAGTCTGACGATTCTGGTGCAAGCTCGCGACGCCGCGAGCTACGAGGACACCACGGAACAAGTCCGCGGCATCATGCGCGTAGCCCGCAAAGTTCCGCCGGGTGTCGAGGACGACTTTGAACTTTTCTCCAACAATTCGCTCATCAGCCAGTTCGACTCCTTCACGATCGCCGTGCGCATTGGCGTATCGATCGTGAGTTCGATTGCCCTCATCGCGGCGGGCATCGGCATCATGAACATCATGCTCGTTTCCGTCACCGAACGGACGCGCGAGATTGGCATCCGCCGCGCGATCGGCGCGAAGAAACGGAACATCATGACGCAATTCATCATGGAAGCCGTGGTGCTCTGCGAAGTCGGCGGCGCGATCGGCGTGGTTCTGGGCATTGTTGGGGGCAACGCCGTCGCGTACTTCATGAAAATGCCTGCAGCGATCCCGTTCGATTGGATTGCGATCGGCCTGGTGATTTGTTCGATTGTGGGCGTCGTCTTCGGCACCTACCCGGCGTACAAGGCGGCGAATCTGGATCCGATCGAGTCATTACGCTACGAGTGAACTGGGCAGCAGAATTGCAGGACGAAAAAAGGTTGATGGAACGCTTGCCCTCATCCTGACCTTGTCCCCGCGGAGAAGGAACAGCTGCCGACCGTCTTAGATTTTACGGGTAGGCGTCCGGAAAATCCAGTCGCAGACTTCTGAGTGAGGCGGAGAATGATTCTCCTTCTCCTTGGGGAGAAGGCCGGGATGAGGGAGGACCTAATCCATTCAAGCATTCAAGATCCGCCTTCGACAAACTGCTCCGGCAGCCTAAACTGGGTCAGGTTATGAACGAGCACACCGCGTTACCCGCCGCCAGGACTGAGTCCCCAAGCCCTGGCCTGGTCCGACTGGAATTTCCCGGCTTCTTCGATCTGCAGGTCAATGGCTTTGCGGGCGTTGATTTCAATAATCCCAACGTGGGTCCAGAACAGCTGCAGCACGCGCTGGCCGCCATGCGCGCCACCGGGGTCACCCGGCTGTTGCCAACGTTGATAACATCGTCCCTTGAAAATTTTGCGCGGTGTGCGCGGACTCTGGCCCGTATCCAGGATCCGGCCATTGCAGGCATTCACATGGAAGGCCCCTACATCGCGGCGGCCGACGGGCCGCGTGGGGCGCATCCCCGAGCGCATGTTCGCGGCGCGGCCGTTGACGATTTCCAGCGTCGCCAGGAGGCGGCGGAAGGGCGTATCGTGCTGGTCACATTGGCCCCCGAAGTTGCCGGGGCGATCCCGCTCATCGAACATCTCGTGGCCGTAAGTATTCGTGTCGGCATTGGGCACACGGCCGCAACCCCGGCGCAGATTCGCGATGCAATCCGGGCGGGTGCGACGCTTTCGACCCATCTCGGCAATGGATGCGCCGGCGTCCTGCCCCGGCATCCGAATTTCATCTGGGAGCAACTCGCGGCGGATGAACTCATGACTAGCTTGATCGTAGATGGTCACCATCTGCCGCCGGCCACGGTCAAGGCGATGATCCGCGCGAAGACGACCGCTCGAACCATTTTGGTGACCGACGCTGTCGCGGCCGCCGTGCAACCACCAGGCGTGTACGAAGTGGGGGGGACGAAAGTCACCCTGAGTGCGGATGGCCAGGTGCGCGACGCGGTCGGTTGGTGGCTGGCGGGTTCGGCCCTGACGATGGATCAAGCGGTCGCCAACACCGTGAAATTCACGGGCCTGCCGGTTGAAGAAGTGTTGCCGATGGCGTCAACGCAGCCGGCGGCATATCTCGGAATGAAAACCGTCGGCCGAGTTATTGCCGAGTGGGATGCCGCTGCCGGTAGTTTAGCAATCATGCAGACGCTCGCCGGCGACGAAGTTAAGGAATCACCAGCCGGTTTGTAACCAACGGCTGACGTTGGAAGGTGCTGGACAGGCTAACGGCTCGAATTCGTTCCACGTGACCATCGGCAAACGAGAGATTGCCAACCGGCTCAGAGCTTCGAGCGTGTAGCTCCTTCGTCCAACCGAACACCGCACGGTTCGATACCACCAGCAGGCCGGACTTCACCGGCTGTCCGCTCATTTGCAGATGCCGGTCGCCGCTCAGAATGGAAAGGGAACCGTTGGACCTGTTTGCGATTGCATCCAGACCGATGAAGTAACTGAGATTTTGATTGTCGAAGCCTGAGAAATTATTTGTTAAGTCCCTGGCTAGGTCAGTCGGGCAGTGCAAGACTTGAGGATTCTTTACATAATTCGAAAGCGTCAGAAAATGGTCGGCCGCTTGACCGTTCTGAATCAATTCCATCGTGCCACCCATGTTGGTTGAAATCTGCCACGGCCAAGATCCGCCGTTGTCGTCAGACCACATCACAAAACCGAGGACGGTCTGCTTGAGGTTCGACATACAAACCACCAAGGCCGAGTTTCGTCGCCCGGGGTTTACGGGCCGCAGAAAAAGCACGAGCACCGCCAGGATGGCAGCCACAACCAGCAGTTCGACGAGCGAAAAAGCCGGACGTCGATTCCTTGAAGATCCGGGATTCATTTTGGAAGCACGATAACGTTCGAAGCCTTCCCGGCAAGCCGCAAAATCCGATGCCGAAGCACCAACCAATATCACGCTCATTGACGCGTAGCCATAGTCCGGGTTTAGAAAGGCTCTCGCTTCTACTCTACACTTCATTGATAGGCCCTCCATCATTTACTTCCAGGCTTGCGGCTGATAAACCCTTCGCGTGCTCAGCGCCACCGCCATTTGGAAATCCCGGTCTTCGCCCCGCCATCGCGAACGGGCGTTCACGGGATGTTGGTTGATCCAAATTCGAGGGTGGATGTGGTCTTCGTTTTTCCTCGTCGCCGGATTGCTGTTGGTTGCTTCCAACGCCGCCGCACTGGAAGGCAGCAACTTCAGCCTGAGCGAGTATTTTCCCGGCACCAATTACACCAAGCTCCAGCACAAACTGTCGGCTGCCCAGGCGCGCTCGCTGCCCGGCAACCGGCAGTTGCTCACCAACGTCAAATTGCAGGCCTTCAAACTGACCGGCGAGCTCGAACTCGTCATCGAAGTGCCGGAATGTATCTATGACCAAACCAACAAAACGGTCGGATCGCCTGGTCCATTGCAGGTGCAATCGGGCGACGGGCGATTTCGGATTGCGGGCGACGGCTTTTTGTATCGCCAGGGTGAGTCGCGCGTGGTGATCTCCAACCGGGTTCATGCCACGGTCACGCTCCCAACCACAAACGCGGCCGGGCCGCTCGCAATCACTTCACGCTGGTTCGAGTTCGACAAGGATCGAAGCCGGGGCGTGTTTCATGATGAAGTTCATGGTGGAGATGCGGACTTTGATTTCACCTGCAGCCAGTTGAGCGTCAGCGCGGTGACGAACCAGTTGGTTGCGGCTACCAACCGGATGGCCTTCGAACTGGTCGAAGCGAATGGCGACTTCAACGTGATCGGCAAGGCGGGCGGCAAACAAGCAGGCCGGAAAATTTCAGCGCAGCGCGGGGTGTATCGCCGTAACGAGGGAATCCTTGAGTTGATCGGTGAGACGAAGTGGCAACTGGAGGATGACGGCCGATCGGGGCGGTCAGACCGGATCACGGCCTGGCAAACCAATCGCACCGTCGAAGCCCTGGGCGACGTGGCACTCAAATCGCCACGCGAGCTACTGGGCGCGGCAGGGGGCATGTTGACCGCGAGCAATTCCCCGGCGGCCAAGGCAGGCCGTTCGACCTTTATTGAGCTGTTCGCCGACCGTTGCACCTTCCGCACCAACGGAAATGAGTTTATCGCCGAAGGCGGTGTACGCCTGCTGGATCGGACTAATCAACTGACCTGCGACCGGCTGGACGCGCGCGAGGGCTCGTCCTCCGCGCTGGGAAAAATCGCCAGCGCCACGGGCCATGTCATCGTATCGCGCGCGGGCAGCAGCATCGTCGCCGAGCGCGCGGATTATGCGGAAACGGATGGCGCCCTCGTTTTTACCGGCGACCCGCGGTGGCGGATCGAACAGAACACCGGCGCGGCCGAGCGCCTCACGGTCCGGACGCGCGCGGGGGAAGTGCTCGCGGAAAATAACGTGCGCGTGACCGTGCCGCTGGGGCCGGGCACCGGTTCGTTCTTGAACCTGCTCCCCGGGGAGACGGTGACAAACAGTGCCCCCGCGGTGATCGAAGTCTCCGCGCAAAATTTCCTGGTGCGGACCAACGGTCGGCGGGTGACGTTCTCCGGCGCTGTGCGCGTGCATCAGTTGCCGAAGACAGGCAGCGAACCCAGGTTGCAGAGCGAAGAGATGGAATTGCGGTTCTCCACGAATTCACCGCCGCGCGTCGAGCGCCTGGAAGCGCGGCAGAATGTGATTTTCGAACAAGGCCTGCCGGGTGTGACAAACGGGGCAGCGATTTACCGGCGGATGACGGCCCGCACCATTGCCGCCGATACCGACCCCGCCACCGACAAACTCGGACAGGTGGCGGCGGACGGCGACGTAAAAATCGAAGAGCCGGGCTATCTGGCTACCGGGGACCGCGCGGTCTATCTTCGTGCCACGGACACTTTCAAGCTGACGGGCAAGACCGTACTGGAGACACTCCAGGTGATTTTCACCGAATCGCCGGAGGTCTATTGGAGTCGGGCCGAAAAGCGCTTCGTTGCGCGCGAGCCGTGTGTGATCAAGGTCAAGCCTGGAGCCTTGAAGCAGGTTAGCGAATCGCAGAAGCTACCGTGACATGAGCGAACCGCCGACCCAACCCTCCGCCACACCATTGCCGCCCAAAACAGCGAGCGGCACCGTGGTTGCCCATCCCCTGCTGCACACGGAAAAGCTCGTGAAAGAATACGGCCAGCGCCGGGTGGTGAACGGCGTGTCCATTACCGTCGGCGCCGGGGAGATTGTCGGATTGCTGGGGCCGAATGGCGCGGGCAAAACCACCACGTTCAACATGGTGGTCGGCGTCCTCCGACCCGACGATGGCGCGGTAAAGTATCAAGGCCGCGATATCACCAAGCTGGCGATGCACCAGCGTGCCCGGTTGGGCATCGGTTATCTGACGCAGGAGGCGTCAGTGTTTCGCAAACTCTCGGTCGAGGAAAACATCCTGGCGATCCTCGAAACGTGCCAGATGAGCCGGACGGAGCGCGCGGTGCGCCTGAAGTATTTGCTGGAAGAACTCGATTTGACGTCGCTGGCCAAGAGCAAGGCCTACATGCTGAGTGGCGGCGAAAAACGGCGGCTCGAAATCACCCGCGCCCTCGTGACCAGTCCCAAGTTGATGCTGTTGGACGAACCGCTCGCGGGCATTGACCCGCTCGCGGTTTACGAAGTGCAAAAGATTGTCCGCCGGCTGCAGGATCGCGGTCTCGGCCTGCTGATCACCGACCACAGCGCCCGCGAGATGCTCAAGCTGATTGATCGCGGCTACATCATTGTGAAAGGTCAGGTTTTGATCGAAGGCTCGGCGGAGTTTCTCGCCAACGACCCTAAGGCGCGGGAAATTTATCTAGGGCCAGATTTCAACTTGTAGGTAAAAATTGAATGAGGCGAAAACAAGTCGTGCGATTCCCTCGTAATCATGAGCTTAATCTTGAATCTTAATCAACGAACCGCATGAAACCTGAACCCATCACGGTCGAAAAATTCCGCAACGAACACGGCAAGGAGCTGGAGCTGGAACTCATCGCCGGCGATCAGGGGCAGCAGCGCATCATTCTCGAACCGAGCGTGAACCGGCCGGGTCTGGTACTGGCCGGGTTCACGCGTTACTTCGCCTACAAACGCATCCAGGCCCTCGGCAATGCGGACGTCTATTTTCTCAAGTCGCGGACAAAGGCGGAACGTGAGCAATGCTACGCGAAGCTTTTCAAATTCAAGGTCCCCTGCCTGGTGTTCAGCCGCAACTTGCGACCGGACGCGGAGTTGATCCGCGCCGCGAACCGGGCCGCCGTGCCCATCTTCACCACGCCGTTGCTCACGATGAAGTTCATCAACCAGGCCACCCTCGCCCTCGACGCGATGTTTGCGCGGCGCGGCAGTGAGATGGGCAGCATGGTGGACATCCATGGCGTCGGGGTCATCATCAAGGGCGAAAGCGGCATTGGCAAAAGCGAGAGCGTTCTGGCCCTCATCGAACGCGGTTACAGCCTGGTGGCCGACGACATTACCAAAGTGACTCTGCTCGACGGCCGCGAAGTGTTGGGCACGAGTGCGGAACTCACCCGCAATCACATGGAAGTGCGCGGCATCGGTATCATCAATGTGGCCGCCATGTTCGGCGCCAAAAGCATCGGCTCCAACAAGCGTGTGGACCTCGTCGTGTCCCTCAAGACCTGGCACGAAGTGCCGGATGTGGACCGGCTCGGTATGGAACAGCAATTCACCGAAATTCTCGGCGTGAAGGTTCCGCACATCATTATTCCCGTCCGACCAGGCCGCGACATCGCCCGGCTCATCGAAGTCGCGGCGCTGCACACCAAGCTGACACTCACGGGTTACAACCCGGCCCAGGAACTAAACAAACGCCTCCTCGCCCAGATGGCCGAAACGGCGAAGGCGCAGAAATGAATGGATTATTCAGCGGCATTTGCTAGTTGTAACGGTAGGACACCGATTTGATGAGCGCCAAAAAATCGCCGGACGACGACGGGAACTTCTCCAAAGAACTGACCGTGGTGAACAAGCTGGGCATCCACGCCCGGCCGGCGGCGATGTTTGTCAAGACGGCCAACCGCTTCGCCTGCGACATCTTCGTCGAAAAGGACGGCGAAAAAGTGAACGGCAAAAGCATCATGGGCCTGATGATGCTCGCGGCCGGGCCCGGCAGCAAACTCACCGTGCATGCCGAAGGCAAGGACGGCCACGCCGCCGTGAACGAGATCGAAGCGTTGCTGTTACGGAAATTCGACGAGGATTAAGTTGCACGGTTCGTGTTGCTGCTCGTCTTCAAGCCAGCTACTGGCGGTGGCCGGATCGAATCCTTGCCGGTCGCGCCATCGACTCCCGCGTCCCAGGGCTTGGTCTGGCCTTCCATGAAGCCGCCTCCCATTACCAGAATGAGGAACCGCCACTGGCGTCGTAGCTGCAAGACGGGGGAAAAGTACGCAACACTCAACAGTTAACGCCTCTGGCGGGACAACAACTTCTGCACCGCGTCGTTGCTAACTTTTTGGCCATGCTCGGGTGGATAATTCTCGCCCACACACATTACTGAACCCGTATCGAATACGTATCGCGCCACGAGTTTTCCGAAGGCTCTAATTTCTATCTCACGCCCTGCCTCAGAGGGCAGGAGCGAGGATCCCCACCAGAACGAATCCTCATGGCCCAATACGTACTTGTAGGTCTCACCGTTCTGCTCAATGCGATAGAGAAACACATGATACGCATCAATCAGTTCGCCAGTGCGGTGGGCGATTATGCAAAAGTTCGGACCGTTTGTCTGAATAAGTTCCGAGCATATTACATCATCGCCTGCCCGGACACGGAGAGGTCCAAAGTGCCCCAAATAAATGAGCCCAACCAAACCAATAACGGATAATGATACGAAAACCAGTAGCCAAGTGATTATTGATTTATTCATGGTGGCCTCCATTTAGATTAAATTGGCCAAACCCAGTCTGGCGGCGGTTGATTTCCGGGGGAATGCTTCGCCCAATTTGGTAGGATTCCAGCCTGGCTCAGATTTGCCATCGCAATTCGGAAAGGGGTCGCCTCTTGGTTTTGTATTCTTGCCTTTTAGTACGCAGATTGGTTTACGCCGCAGGACCGCTTATATTGTGACCACCACCAGATTTCTCAGCAATCCAATTATCCCGACCACGCGCGGTGATTCGCGCCAACTCATGCTGAAAGCGTCAGGGAGCTGACCGCATCGCGAACTTGAATCTTGGAACTTGCGCCTGGGGCCGCTATTTTGCCGGCCATGGCAGCAAGTGATTTTAATGTGAAATACGTGGCGCACCTCGCCCGCATTCAGCTCTCGCCGGCGGAAGAGCAGAAGCTCGGCACCCAACTGGGCCATATCCTCGGCTTCATGGACAAACTGAAAACACTGGACGTGAGCCATGTCGAACCGACCGCCCACGCCGTGCCGACGGTCAACGTCACCCGGGGCGACGAAACCCAGACCTCGCTCGCGCACGACGACGCGATGCGCAACGCCCCCAAACAAGCCAACGGCCTCTTCATCGTACCAAAGATCGTGGAGTAGATTCTCATGCACAATGAACCACGAGATCCTCGAATTCCACGAATGAAAATCCCTTTTCGTGTGATTCGTGTATTTCGTGGTTAGAAACTCCGATGCTAAACCAGCTCACCATCTCCGAACTCACCACCCGCTTCGCCCGGCGCGAAGTCTCCGCGCGCGAGGCGACCCAGGCCTGCCTCGATCAGATCGCCCGCGTGGACGGACCCATTCACGCGTTCATCAGCCACGATGCCGCCGATGCCCTCGCGCAGGCCGACGCAGCGGACCAGGCCATGGCGGCCGGAGCGAAGCACGCGCAACAGCCATTGCTCGGTGTGCCCATCGCCGTCAAAGACGTGCTGGCCGTGAAAGGGCAACCGCTCAACTGCGGCTCGAAGATTCTCGGCCAGTTCATTTCACCGTACGACGCGACGGCGGTTGAAAAGATGAAAGCGGCGGGCGCGATTGTTTTTGGCCGGCTGAACATGGATGAATTTGCGATGGGCAGTTCCACGGAGAATTCCGCGTTTGGCCTGACGCGCAATCCGTGGGACCTCACCCGCATCCCCGGCGGTTCGTCCGGCGGTTCGGCGGCGGCGGTTGCAGCGGACGAAGCCATCGCCACGCTTGGTTCGGACACCGGCGGTTCGATTCGCCAACCGGCGGCGTTGTGCGGTTGCGTGGGGCTGAAGCCAACTTACGGCCGCGTCTCGCGTTATGGACTCGTTGCATTTGCATCCTCCCTCGATCAAATCGGGCCCTTCACGAAAGATGTGCGGGATTGCGCCACGATGTTGAACATCATCAGCGGGCACGATCGCCGCGATTCCACGAGCGTGGCACAGCCCGTGCCGGATTACACCGCCGCCTTGAACGGCAAGATCAAAGGACTGCGCCTGGGTTTGCCGAAGGAATACATGATCGGCGGGCTGGACCCGGAGGTGAAAGCCGCCGTGGACGCGGCGGTGAAGCAGTTGCAATCGCTTGGGGCGAGCGTGGAAGAAATCTCCCTGCCGCACACGGAGTACGCGGCGGCCACGTACTACATCATCGCCCCCGCCGAGGCCTCGGCCAACCTCGCGCGTTTCGACGGCATCCGGTACGGCGCGCGTGTGGACGGCACGGATCCCCTTGAGCTTTACAGCCGCACGCGCGGGGCGGGTTTTGGCCCGGAAGTGAAACGCCGCATCATCCTTGGCACCTACGTTCTGAGCAGCGGCTACCACGATGCCTATTACGTTCGCGCCCAAAAAGTCCGCACGCTGATCCGTCAGGATTTTCTGAAGGCGTTTGAACGGGTGGACGCGATCGTCACGCCCACCACGCCCACCGCGGCGTTCAAAATCGGCGAGAAGTCCGACGATCCGCTGCAGATGTATCTCTCCGACGTATTCACGATCTCGTGCAACCTAGCCGGCATTTGCGGGGTGAGCCTGCGCTGTGGTTTTACGCAATCGCCGCGGCTCCCCATCGGCCTGCAACTGCTCGGCAAACCCTTCGGCGAAGAAACGATGCTCCAACTCGCCCATGCTTACGAGCAGAGTACGAATTGGCATCAGGAGAAGCCCGCGATTCCTCACTGAGCGTGTGGTTCAAAAGGGCGCAACTTGACACTGCTCCCGGAGCGCCGGTCTCGGACCCGGCAGGTATTGAACATTATCGAGAAACGCGCCGGATCGGAGATCGGCGCTCCGCAATGCCAGTCGAGTCGGGGGCAGTGTCAAGATGCGCGCGGCGCAAAAGGTTTTCCATTTTTCTGCTTGGCAATCTTTCGGGTCACCCGTACCAATGTGATGTTCTTTGAAAGCGGCGGGCGCGTGTCCGCCATCTAGTTGTCGTCAAATGCAGGGAACGCCGTGAGAATCGGCGACGGTAGCGCCACTGTAACGGATTACGAACTCCCACAAGCCACTGTTGGTTGTGTCAGCACCAGCGGGAAGGCGGGAGCAAGGTTTGAAGTCCGGAGTCAGGATATCCATTTGTCGGCACTCGTCCGGGGAAATGAGTTGATAGGGAATAGTTGAGGGTTGATAGCCGGGAAACCGCGCAGCGGATTTTTCCATCAACCATCAACTAAAAACCATCAACCAACTTCCCCAACTTCTCCGCAAAGAGAAGGATGAGGCCAGCCCAGCCCGCTTGTGCGGGGTGGGATTCGTTGGATGCCTTCATTCCCCGTTTTGCGCGAGTGAAGGCTTTTTTGTTGCCTTTGCTCGGCGCTGGTCTCTCAACCCAAACCCGTCCAGCGGAATTGTTTTCCGCGGATAAATTGAAAGATCAGCCCATGAAAAAATTACGTTCCTCGTTGCTGGCCATTGCCGGCCTATTTGTCGCCTTCACCAGCCCCGCGCAGTTTGCGGATGCGGTCGTCTCCTATAGTCCCGGCACGGGTTTCCAAGCCGGCTTCAACTCGCCCGCTTCCGCGCTGGGCGAACTGTCGCGGGTCACGCCGGGCCTGTACGGCGGTCCCGTGGACCCGTTCAACCCGGCCTATCTGTCCAGCCAGCTCGTCTCCGTGGGTACGGGCGGTTCGCTGACCGTGCAGTTTAACTCACCGGTTCTCAATCGCGTCGGCAACCCCTTCGGTTTGGACTTCAACATCTTCGGCAACGCCGGTTTTATCATCACCAACGAATTCGATCTGAACACGCATACATGGATCGGCACGCCGGCGACGGACGGCTCGTTGTTCGGCGCGGACGCCACAGCGACCCGGGTTTCGGTCAGCGCGGATGGCGTCAACTTCTTCACGCTGAATCCCGCGCTCGCGCCAACGGTGGACGGCCTTTCCCCAACCGACGGCCGTGGTGATTTTGCGTTGCCGATGAACCCGTCGCTTTCCGGAACCAGTTTCGCCGG
This sequence comes from Verrucomicrobiota bacterium, assembly GCA_031406395.1. Classification (GTDB taxonomy): domain Bacteria; phylum Verrucomicrobiota; class Verrucomicrobiia; order Limisphaerales; family JADLHS01; genus JADLHS01. The sequence continues at coordinate 12,085 of JANOHH010000148.1, forward strand.
CCTTGATCTCGCCGACATTCGTTCGCGCTACAACGGTTCGGGTGGTGGTGCCGGCTTTGACATCGCATGGGCACAGGATGGCAGTGGCAACAGTGTTTCACTCGCGAGCATCAGCTTTGTGCGCGTCGAGGTGTTGGGTGGCAACGCGGAGATTGACGGGTTCGCCGTTGTGCCGGAACCAGCCAGCCTTTCACTCCTGGTGCCCGGTTTGCTCGCCCTCCGGGCGTTGCGTCGTCGGCAATAGATTTGATTCAATTCGCATGACGAGTGTTTCCCAAAACCTGGCTCAACCGCCGGTGGGCAGCGACCCCGCGCGCTGTCCGCTGTGCGGTGGATTGAACGATTGTCAGCGTTGCACCGCCGCGGCCTACAAGGGCACGTGCTGGTGTGAGTCGGCCAAAATCCCGGATGAATTGCTCGTACGCGTGCCGGCGGCAACGCGTAACCGCGCCTGTGTTTGCCGCCTGTGTGTGGTGGCTTTTCATCGTGAGCAATCCGGGGCTGAACCTTTGCCGGTGGTGCCCGGTGATTTCTACTTCGATGCGGGGGGATTGATGGTCTTCACGGCCGCGTACCATTTGCGCCGCGGCGACTGTTGTGGCAACGATTGCCGGCACTGCCCTTATCAGTGCAAGATCGCATGAAATCAACTGCGAACAACAAGGTAGGGTGCGTTACTCCGTGCGTACCGTCTTGCGAAACCGAAAGCGCGGCGGGCAGAGGACTGCCTGCCCTACCATTGCTAGCCATGCTCTTGACGTTCTGCGCAGTGCCATCACCCGCGATCACCTACACCGAGGACTTCACCACCAATCCCGCCATGAATGGCTGGCAGATTTTTGGGAACACCAATCTTTTCCAATGGGACGGCACGAACCAAAACCTCCACGTCACCTGGGATTCGTCACAGACGAACAGTTACTTTCATCGCCCGCTCGGCACGATCCTGACGCGCGATGACGATTTTCAGCTTGGTTTTGATCTTACCTTCGCGGACTACGCCGGGGGCGTCTCGCCGGGCAAGCCGGGCGCTTTCGAGGCGGCCATCGGTTTCTTAAACCTGGATCAAGCGACGCAACCAAACTTTTCGCGGGGGGCCGGGAAAAACGCCACGTACGGCGCCCGCAACCTCGTCGAATTCGATTTCTTTCCCGCGTTCGGCACGTTTTTGCCCACGATTGCCCAGGTCGTGGTCGGCACGAACTACACCGACTGGCTATACGAAATGCCTGTACAAAATTGGGAACCTACCAGCT
>JANOHH010000149.1:0-2806 GCA_031406395.1 Verrucomicrobiota bacterium
GCCGCGTCCTGCAGGCGCGCGCGCAGATCGGGCAGCGCATGGGGATACAGCCGCACATCCCCCTGCGCGCCGTTCGACCATTGCCCCGGTATGTCCAGCACCGCCACCAGCCGCGCCCCGAACGCCTGCGCCAGCCGGGCGGCAAAGGCCGCGCCAAGGCTGCCGACGATGCCCGTCTGTTCGCAATGCGAGATGGTGTTGTTGCGGACGAGGTGGTGACCGATGTTTTCCCGGGTCCAGGCGATGGCGTGGGCGTGGGCGCGCTCGATGGTCTTCACGTAGCCCTCGGCGGTGTCGGCCGAAGTGTTGTCATACTGGTCACCGTGTTTGCCGAGCGCGATGCCCGAGCAGACCGAGTAGCTGATCGTGTTGTTCTCGATGATCCAACCTTTGCTCCAGTGCGTGCCGATCAAACCGATCTGCTCGGCGGTGGGCGGCGCCCACGGCGTGGCCGCCTGCCGCAGCGTGAAGCCGCGCACGGTGATGAAGTTCCGGCCCGGTTGATCGGGATAAAACACGGTCCGGCGGACGTTGATCTCCACGAGTTGCTCGTTTGGGTTGACGCCCTTGAACTGCGCCCAGATCGTGGTGTTCGTGTCATCCACCTGGGCAAACCACAACGGCGCGTTCAGAGACCGGGCATCCCCGGCATTCGATTTGTGCCGTTTGAACAACAGGCAAATCGTTTTGACGCCACTGACGGGCTTGAGCTTGGCGGTGAGCGAAATCCACGATTGCCACCCGCCCGTGTTCGCGACCGAACCGGTGCCCAGCAGTTCGCCATCCGGCGCGTCCAGGCGAAGCTCGATGATTCCGCCGTCCGTGTCCGACGCGACGCGCAGTTCCATCTGCTCGCTGCGCGGGCCGAAGTCCATCCGTTCATAGCGAACCCAGTCGCCATGCTCAATCCAGCCGATACACTCGCCGCCCTCCGAACACGGCGCGGTTTGAACGCCCTGTTGCGCCGTAAAACTGTTGGCCGGCGTTCGCCCGGCGTTGTCGGCCACTTTGCCGGGCCGCAACCAGGCCACGTTCAGTAGCGTCTGGCCGTCCGCCTCGCTCGCCGGCCGGCTGGCGTCAGCGGTCCCCAGCACGTCGTCCAACTTAGCGGCCTCAATGAACCATTCCCCATTGAGATAGACTGCGCCGGTGTGGTGCGGACGGCCCCGCGGAGTGAACCAGTCGCCGCGGATGAGATCGCGGTAGGGATTAAAACTGCCGAAGAACGAATTGGGCAGCGTCACTTTCCAGACATCGTCCTGGACCTTTACCCAATTCTTCACCACCTCCGAGCCTTTGATCTCAACCTTTTCGCCTCGGGCAGCTTGATAGACGATGCGCTTCTGGTCGGAGGCGCCGCCGCGCGGCGGGTTGATGCGCTCGCGGTAAACACCTTCATGCACGGTGATCAAATCGCCCGGTTGCGCGAGCGTGGCGGCACGCTGGATGGTGCGTAGCGGGGCCGATTTCGTTCCGCGATTGGCGTCGTTGCCGTTGGTGGCAACGTGATATTCGGTGGCTTGCATTGTGTTAGCGAGCGCGAGGGCAGTCAAACAGGCCGCGAATGTTGCTTTCATCATTTTTGTGCTTTCGTGGTTTGAGTCGGGATTCATTCCTCGCACCATACTAGTTAGTCCCCGATTTAGCCGCGGCTGTCCTTGATGGCCTTCAACATGGCGAGGACATTTTCAATCGGTGAATTGCCCTGAACGTTATGGACGGCGTTGCAGACGAAGCCGCCGTCCTGGTTGAAGATGTCAATGCGCTCGCGCACCTCGCGATACACCGCTTCCGGCGTTTGATACATGGTGTGCTGGGTGTTCACGCAGCCGCCCCAGAAGGTGAGGTCTTTGCCAAAGTTCCGCTTCAGTTGCACCGCGTCCATGCCGGCGGCGGAACACTGGACCGGATTAAGAATGTCGAAGCCGGCTTCAATAAATTCCGGAATCAGCCGCACCACCGCACCGCAGGAATGGATGAAGACCTTCCAATTTGATGTGCGGTGGATGAGTTCGTTGAGCTTTTGGTGATAGGGCTTGAACAGCTTCCGGTAGGATTCAGGAGAAATGAACAGGTTGTTCTGCGTCCCGAAATCAGTGCCGGTGGTTACCACCGCTTGAACCCGGTCGCCGAACATCTGGATGAGCGTGGCCAGATTCTTCAAGGCATACTCACACTGCTTTTCGAACACGGCCTGAACGTAATCCGGGCGCGCGGCCGTGGTCATGTACCATTCGCTGATGTCGCGGATGCCTTTTGGGTGCTTGAGAAACGGCGCCGGCACCAGCGCGATGTCGCCAAACGCGGTGCCGGGCGCGAGCAAGACGACCCCGGTGTCCGTAGCGTTCTGGTCGAGCCAGGCCACCTGCCGCTCGTAATCCGCGAGGTCCACCGCCGTGAGCAGGCCGAATTCTTCCAGGTTGTCTTCCGGATGCAAATGGTCCTCGTCCACCGGCGGCTGCCGGATCAGCGTGTCAAAAAAATAAGCGCCTTTGGGCATGTGCGCGGACGGTGGCGCGGCGAGATCACCCTCGGGATACATGAGCCAGCCGCCATCGGACGCGGGGGTAACGTTGAAATTGCCGGGGCAAAACTGTACCGCACTTCGGAACGGATGGTCGGGTCCGGCGAGTTCAGGTGTCGCCCTCCGCCCCATCACCGACAACGAGAGAGCATGAGGGCGTGACGGGGCGGAACCAGTTCAAGGAAACGTACGGCCAAGACGGGATTCTCTACATCAACGGCGGCGTGAAGATGACGAGCATCACGGACGGCACGGCCAACACGTTGCTCGTCGGCGAACGTC
>JANOHH010000156.1:0-3937 GCA_031406395.1 Verrucomicrobiota bacterium
CCCTCTGCCAGCAGCGGTGAAGCAAGGTGTTGTTCGTTCATTCGCTCCTGCCAGTACGCCTCCCCACTCCGGGCGTCGGCGCAGTTCGCCATGCCGTCGTCAGAAGTCCAGTACAGCTCTTCGCCCAGCAGCAACGGCGAAGACATGATCGGCACCTGGCGGGTGGTCTTCCACGCGGTATGAGTCGTAGTCACGTCCCCCGCGCCATCCACTCGAACCGCCCAGAGGTACGGTTTGAAGCAACCCGTGCTGAAGTACACTGTGCCATTCCCATACACCGGACAGGAGCCGATGGAAAAACCTTCGCCATGGCGGACCCGCCAAAGTTCCCGGCCGGTGGCGGGATCATAGGAAACCATCCAGTGCGCCGTAGGCGCAAGCAACTGGGTGCGCCCGCCCGTATCAACCAGCAATGGGGTCACGAAAGATTTCTTGAGGTTGGGGCTGGACGCAACAATCGGCGGGCGCTCGGTCTTCCAAACCTCCTTACCGGTTTTGGTATCGAGCGCCACGACATATTGTGCTTCGCGGCCGTCGCGGACCATGATCAAAAGTTGCTTGTAGAGCAGTGACGAACTGCCGGGGCCAACCTGGTGATCCGATGGCAGTTGGGTTTTCCAAATAATCTTACCAGTCTTTGCGTTCAGGCAGGCGGTGCCGAACGTGCCGAAGTCGCAGTAGAGTCGTCCCGGTTCCACGACCGGCGTCGGCGTGGCCCAACTGTTGAACCAGTGGACCGGGTCCGGATTCGCCACATCGAACAATTTTGTGCGCCAAAGGATTTTGCCCTTGGCGCGGTCAAGGCAGACCACTTCCAGGGAGACATGCTCCGCAGTTTGCATGTCGTCGCCGCCGATCCGCTTCCGCACGACCCCCTGTTCCACCGCGAGGGTGAGCCAGATCCGGTCGCCCAGCACCACCGGCGAAGACCGGCCGCGGCCCGGGATGCTGACCTTCCAGGCAATGTTATTCGTTTCGCTCCAGTGCAACGGAACGTGCGTGGCCAGGGAAGTGCCATCCCCGCGCGGACCGCGAAGCTGCGGCCAGTTTAGTTCAGCCCCGGCAACCCCTTGGGCAAGCATTGCTGCAAATGCGGTAGATAGAAATAAGCGCATGGTGAACTTCTAATACCCGATCCGTTGCTCGGCGTCCATAATTCTTGAACCCGAACTTCGGAGACTGGATCAAGCCAGCACGCTTTTCACCACTCGACCGTAAACATCGGTCAAGCGGAAGTCGCGGCCCGCGTAACGGTAGGTGAATTGCTCGTGATCGAAACCGAGCAGGTGAAGAATCGTCGCGTGCAGGTCATGAACGTGAACAATGTTCTCCACGGCCTTAAAACCGAAGTCATCCGTGGCCCCGTGAGCCGTCCCACCTTTGACCCCGCCCCCGGCCAGCATCGTGGTGAAACCGTAGGGATTGTGGTCGCGACCGTATATGGCGTCGCCTTTATTGCTGAGTTCCACAGTGGGCGTGCGGCCGAATTCACCGCCAAAAATGATCAGCGTGTCGTCAAGCATGCCGCGTTGCTTCAAATCCTGGATCAGAGCAGCGGCGGGTTGGTCAATTTCCCGGGCCAGCTTGCCGTGGGCCTCTTCGATCTTCTCATGACTATCCCACGGTTGGCTCGCTCCGTGCCACAATTGAACAAAGCGCACCCCCCGTTCGAGCAGCCGGCGGGCGATCAAGGTCTGCCGGCCATGAACGCCATCGCCATACATTTTCCGAATCGCTTCCGGCTCGGTGCTGATGTCGAAAGCATCGGCCGCCTCCATTTGCATCCGGTAGGCCATTTCCATGGACTGAATCCGCGCTTCCAGCCGTCCGTCGCGTTGCCGCGACCGTTGATGTTCGGCATTGAGTTGCTGGACCAGGTCAAGCTGCTGTCGTTGCTCGGTCAACGAGGTGCGGCTGTTCCGGATATTCTCGATGAGCTTCTCGATCTTGGTGTGCTGCGAGTCCAGGAATGTGCCTTGGTAAACGCCGGGCAAAAATCCACTCTGCCAGTTGTCCGCGTCCTTGATCGGATACCCGCCCGGACACATCACGATGAACCCCGGCAGATTCGAATTCTCCGTGCCCAGCCCATAGGTCGTCCACGCGCCCAGGCTCGGCCGGCTTTGCACGGCGTCACCGCAATTCATAAGCATGAGCGATGGCTCATGATTCGGCACCTCGGCCTTCATCGAACGGATCAGGCAGAGGTCATCGGCCAGCGCGCCGATTTTTGGAAACAGATCACTGATTTCGAGCCCACTCTGGCCATACTTCTTAAACTTGAAGGGCGACGGAAAAGCCGCCCCAGTCTTGCGCTCCGTCTTGATGTATTCGCCCGGCAAAGACTGGCCTGCGTATTTTTGCAGCGCAGGCTTGGGATCGAAAGTGTCCACGTGCGATGGCCCGCCGTTGAGGAAGAAATGAACGACCCGCTTGGCTTTGCCGGGAAAATGCGGCGCTTGGGGCGAAAGCGGGTTGCGGCTTTCCGCCGCCAACGAGGCGGGCGCAAGCAAGTCGGTTTCGCCAAACAAAGCGGCGAGGCTGAGCGCGCCCATTCCCATGCCGCACTGGCTCAGGAAGTCGCGGCGCGTGACAAACGCATCGCGCAGATTGGGTTTATGGTGCGTCATGCTCAGCGCATTATTGCAAAAACGATTTCCAATTTCACGCTTCAATCCACAAACAAAAATTCATTCGAGAGCAACAGCGCCTGCGCGTATTTCTCCCAAGCGGTCAGCGGTGATTCGCGCTCCGGGATCGGCCCGCTGAAATCCTTTTTGGCGTCCCACCCCTGCGCGTAACCATTCGCGTCGCGGAGGGCGTTCTGCCCGGTCAGGCGAATCACCGGCGACCAGATAAAATCGTTGTTATTCAAACTCTCATGGATGGAAACGATGAAATCAATCGTGTCGCCCGGTTCGACCGTTAAATCTTCCGCCTTGGCTTCGGCGCTGGTATTGTGCAAGACCCAGTTTCCGAGCACGCCGTGGCGGCTGGAAAAAATATACGCCCGGATGCCGTGGCCCTCCACGCGTTCATGCTTGATGGTTCCCGCGATCGAAACCGTGCCGGACACCGGTGAAGTCCAACGCCGAATCACCGCGTGCTTCAAATCATCGCCGGCATGACCGCCAGTGGCCGTCAATTGCAGCCAGCCCAACTTCGGATCGGGCCAGGCCAGGCCGCCCTGCCAGGCGTCGCCCGTGAAGTGAGGCAACAACGCAAACTCTTTCACCTTCTTTTCCGCCGCGTCAAATTCGCCCTGGCCGTATTTCCAATCCCGAACGGTAGGCTTGACCGCGACCTCGACGACCTGCGGGGTCGCCGCCGACTGGATAAATTGCATACCGAGCTGGAGCTGTTTCCGGGTTGGTTCGCGCTGGTAAATCCGCCGGTAGAGTTCCCTGATTTTCTGATCAGATGCTTTGTTTTCGCCAACCGCCGCCTGACCCGCCAGCGCTTTTGCCCGTTCGACGACGAACGGGCCGTTCATGAAAAACAACGCCTGCTGGGGAACGGTGGTTTCCGAACGCTGCGGGCTGTGCATGTCCGGGTTGGCAAAATCGAAAACCCGCAGCGTGCTCGGCAGAAACTGGCGATCCAGATAACCGTAGATCGCCCGCCGCTTGCTGAACGGCGGCTCGAACATCTCCTTCGCCCGGCCACCCAGGATCAAATCCAGCTCCCCCGACGTGAACAGGAGCGAATCGCGCAGCGCCTCGAAATCCAGTCGCTGCCGGTTGAAATGCGCGAGCAATTTGTTTTCCGGATCAGCCTCGTCAAAGTGCGGAGTGCGAAGTGCGGAGTGCGGAGTACGGACACCAAAATACCCACACCCCACATAGCACACCCCACATTTACGAGGCTGATACCGAAAAAAAAATTCTCGCGCAATTAAAACGGCACCCACAGGATTTAGAGGCGCAGCGCGAATAGC
>JANOHH010000192.1:0-2012 GCA_031406395.1 Verrucomicrobiota bacterium
CCAGCACGAAGAACGCTTCGTCTTCGCGATGGTGGATGTGCGGCGGCGGTCCGCCGCCGGGCGGCACCCGCGCTTCGCTCAAAACATAGGCGCCGCCGGTTTGTTCGCCGGTCGCAAGCATGCGATAGACATCGCCGACCGCGGAGAAGACCGGGCCTTCACCTGGGCCGAAATGAATGATCTGTGCAGGTGCTGACATAAAACTATTTACGGCGTTTTGGTTGAGCAAACGGTCATGGGCAATTTGATTTGCATGGTGCAAGTCACATTTATCTCGCTTCGAAACTAAGTAAACTGGCGAGCGAACGCAAGTGGTGGAAAGGCTGCCATCTGCGGCGCACGGATGACAATCCCACTCGCGGACAGGATGGCCATCACGGCCCGCACCAAGAGCCGCTAAATCACTTCATGGACTCGCGCAACGCGGTCAGTGCCCGGTCGGCGGAGTCGATGCGAATGAGGCCAATCCGGGGAAACTCCAGGTCGAGGATGACATAAACGGCAAAGGACATGATCAAGGCAAAACCCAGCATGTGAGCCCAACTCCGCGACTTGCCACCGGCCATGCCAAACCCCGCCAACAGGGAACAACCCAGGGCCAGGGCGAACAAACTGCCAAAGATGATCAGGGGTGGATGATGCAGCAACGCCATCGTGCGAGTGGTCGTGATGTCGAACATCGCGTTCAATGGCGGCAGCATCAGAATCGCCAGCGCTCGGCCCTCGTCCGTCCGACATACGGCGGTGGCGGCGTTCCAAATTTCCTGCTGCAACCCGTTGGCCATTGCCAGTGCCGCCCGCGCCGCCGCCAAGTCGGGTATCCGCTGATAAACCTCGAGGCGGGCGTCGAGGTAGCGACGGAACAAATCACGGAGCGGGGGCTGCGCGGCAACCGGCAGCAGGTCCAGCCGCGCCCACGCGGTGCTGACGGCATTGGCTTCCTCCACAATGAGGGTCCGGCGCGTGTCGAAGCGGGACGCCGCTCCTTGAAACGTGAAGGCAATGAGCAGACCGAGCAGGCCAAACACCGCTCCCTCCACGGCCCCGAGTCCGGCGCGCGCTCCTTCCAGATGACGGGCCATCCGGCGTTGGCCGAGCCGCCGGCCCAACTCAATCAACGACAACATGCCGACGAACAGTCCCAGCACCGCGATGATCCACGTTGAGGTTACGCTCACACCGCCGAGTGTCCTCGAAAGCGAGTTCGCGGCGCGAGCGGAAAAATCGGCTCACCGTGTCGGCAAAACCGGTCGCACGGCGTGCAGTCTCATCCGTGAACTATCAAGCCGCCGCGGCTCAGCTGGTCTCCGCGCCCTTCTGTGCCCTCAGCACCTCGCACTTTGGTTTTGTGCCCTGCGGGCCATTGCCGCCGCCCAAGAGCAGAATAGCGAAGCCCATGCGCGAGGGGATGGCGTGGTTTATCAACAATCCTCCTCGGCTTGAGGGCGAATCGAAACGTCACGGTCGCTTGGAGCTCGATTTTTTCGGAACGGTCTTTGGCGCGGACTTCTTTACTACCGCCGCGTTTCGCTTGGCGACCGGCGCTCGTTTTCCGGGCGCACGAGATTTCACGGTGGCTTTGGCCGGCGCCGACGCACTGGCCGCGCTGCGAGTCTCGAGCTCGACGCCGAAGAGGGCGCTGAGATCAGCGTCGGTAAGCCCGGCGTCAGCGGCGGGGTCCCCGGTCAGGGCAGCGGTGGCGGTCGCGCTGGCGGAAGTGATCAAATCCTGAACGTCCACGCCGCGCAGGGTGAAGAACAATTCCGGCTTTTCGTCGAGCCGCGCGCCCACGCCGTAGAGGACGGCCGCGACGTGTTTGCACATCTCGGCCCAGTCGGGGCAGGAGCAGGAGAGTTTGATTTCCTTGGGCGCGGGAAACAAGCCGGTGCCCGGCGTCGCGATTTCCTGGAGAATTTCCTTGGAGAGCCGGCCTTGTAGAAGGTCGAGCAGGTTTGTGACTCTGCCTGCGCAACGGCTGGTGAATTGTTCCCACGGTTTTTTGGGCAGCGCAG
>JANOHH010000200.1:0-1395 GCA_031406395.1 Verrucomicrobiota bacterium
CTCTGAACGCTTATATCCCCCTGGCCAATCGGAAATAGTTCAGGTTCCCCGTGCCGCCATGAAGAAAATTCTGGTCATCGACTATGAAGAGTGGTTGCGCGAGATGGTGCAAATGGCCTTGGAACAGCGCGGTTACAAGGCGATCCATGCCAAGGACGGCGCCTCCGGCGTCGAAGTGGCCCTCAAGCAATTGCCCGACCTGATCCTTTGCGACGTTAACATGGGTGCCATGAACGGCTATGCCACCTTGTCCGCCCTCCGCAACGAACCCACCACCGCCACCATCCCCTTCATCTTGATGACTGGTCAGGCGGACAATGAAGGCATGCGGGAAGGCATGGAAAAGGGCGCGGACGATTACCTGCCCAAACCGTTCACCCTCGACGAACTTTATGCGTCGGTGGACGCCCGATTTAAGAAAGCCGAGGCGGTGCGGGTGCAGGCTGAGAAAAAATTGTCTAGTTTGCGCGACAACATCAGCGTGATGTTGCCCCACGAATTTCGGACGCCACTCAACGGTATCATTGCCTTCGGCGAGATCCTCGCCGCCGACGCCGGCACGCTTTCGCCCGAGGAAATTGCCGATATGGGGCAGGTCATTTCCCAGAGCGGCCATGCGCTGGAGCGGCTCGTGGAAACCTTCCTGATTTACTCACAATTGGAATTACTACAGGCCGATCCGCAAAAGCTCCAGGCCCTGCGGGGTAAACTCACAACCACGCCCGGCCCGTTGATTGAAGCCGATGCCCACAAGAAAGCCGAGGCGGCCAAGCGACTGACGGACCTGCAAATGAACCTTGCACCGGCCTCCGTACCGATGTCCGAGGAATACCTTGTCTTGGTGGCGGGAGAGTTAATCCACAACGCCTTCAAGTTTTCGACCGCCGGCACCCCCGTGATTCTGGAACTGGCGGAAACGGCGGAGGCGGTGACTTTTTCAGTGACGGATCGCGGCCGCGGGTTTGCCCCAGATGAGATCGCCAAGGTCGGTGCGTTCATGCAATTCGATCGCAAGACGCACGAACAACAGGGCCTCGGGCTGGGCCTCACCATTGCGCGGCGGCTCACGGAACTGCACGGCGGAACGCTGGTGATCGAAAGCGAGCCGGACCTCGGGACGAAGGTCACCGTAAGCTTTTCGAAGCCGAACTGAGTTCGCTGCCCGCGTGGCGATCGGCACTCACTTCGCTATGCCTTGATAGATTTCCACCAAACCAGGAATATTCACCAACGGCGGCTGGAAGCGGCCCGCTTCGTCTTTGCGGGGCGACGACCTGATGCCATTTTCCGCGCAGTGGGCGACGAGCATCACCAACGCAATCCCGAGCAGGGGTGCGAAGTCGAGCCGACCAACGCGCAACGGAAGGAAACGCAGGGGCGCAAGCAGACGGCGGG
>JANOHH010000227.1:0-1692 GCA_031406395.1 Verrucomicrobiota bacterium
ATCTGAAATTCCCATTGGCCCTTGGCGACCTCGGAATTGATGCCTTCGTGGTTGATGCCAGCGTCGAGACAGAGGTCGAGGTGCGTGTCTACAATCTCGCGCGCAATGCCGCCCACGTTCTTGTAACCGACGGCGGTGTAGTATTCACCCTGCGGCGGAGGGAAGCCACCCCCGGATGGGAAGCCGAGCGGGACGCCGTCCTTGTAAAGAAAGTATTCCTGCTCGAAACCGAACCAGGCGCCCGGGTCATCAAGAATCGTGGCGCGGGCGTTGCTCGGGTGCGGGGTCTTCTTGTCGGGCATGAACACCTCGCACATGACGAGTGCGCCGTTCTTCTTGGTGGTGTCGGGATAGACGCCCACGGGCTTGAGCATGCAATCCGAGGTTCGGCCCTCGGCCTGGCGTGTCGAGCTGCCGTCAAAGTTCCACCAGGGAAGCTCTTCGAGTTTTGGAAACTTCGTAAATTCCTTGATGGTGGTTTTTCCGCGGATGTTGGCGACGGGTTCATAGCCGTCCAGCCAGAGGTATTCGAGTTTGTATTTGGCCATGCGTGTGGTTGTTATTTTTTTGTGTCCGTGAATTCAGGTTTGTTCGATCAGCCGAAGTTCAGTCCCGCGGCCCGATCACCGGTTCGCCATTTCAGCAGGCGCGATGCCTCATCGCAAGATTTTTGCGACGAAATTTGCCACGGCGGCTTTTGTGCCTTGTTTGCTAGGGTTTCATCAGCTCGGAAATAATTGTCATCCGTTCGCTGGTGGCCTGGACGAACCGCAAATTGCTGCGCATTTTTGATCGACGTGAGCAAAAGCCGTCGCCGGCAACGGGGATCGCTCTTTCCATGGGCGCGGCCATCGGCAATAGTTGGCGGCGAAGAGCGGTGGGCGATTCGTTTATGCTGAAAGTCAAAGATACCCTCCGGGCCACGGTGCATCTGACCTTCGATGGTCGGGTGATCAAGAGCTATCACGGCCCGGATGCCCAAACGCGGTTCGAGAATGAAGTGCGGATCCTGCGTCATCTCGAAGCGAGCGGCTGTAGCTTCGTTCCCAGGCTGTTGCAGGCTGACGCCACGTATCCCCGGATCATTACCTCCAATTGTGGCGCGCGAGTGCAGCATCTTGACGAAAAACGGACGAAAGAATTGTTCGCCGAGCTCGAACCGTACGGAGTACGGCATGACGATCCGGATATGCGCAACGTGACTTATCGCCAGGCAGATGGGCGTTTCTGCTTAATTGATTTTGAGTTTGCCACTTTGCTTCCTGGCGCTGAGGCGGCGCCCGCCAAATGATTCAACCCCCGACGCTGACAGCCGCGATGTCCCTGCAATGGTCCGGATGGACCGACGTGGGCAAGGTGCGCAAGAACAATGAGGATTCCTTTCTCGGCCTCCAGTTTGACGCGCGCGAAGTGCATCGGCTCGGCAAAGTGGGCACGGCCTCCACCGCGAATGCCGATTTTGCTTTTGCGGTGAGTGACGGGATGGGCGGGGCCTTGGCGGGCGAGTATGCCAGCCAGATTGCCGTGGATAAGATCACGACCCTGTTGCCGAAGTCGTTTGGGCAGCGTGCCGCCGGCCTGGACGCCGGGTTCGACGATGTGCTCACGGAGCTGTTTGCCCAGGTGCATCGTGCGCTGGCTTACCTTGGCCAGAGCTACGAGGAGTGAGCGCACGTTCGAGGGCTGGACGGC
>JANOHH010000236.1:0-4607 GCA_031406395.1 Verrucomicrobiota bacterium
GACGCGTCAGGCCGAGGCCGGTTAGCGATCCGGCGTTAGACGGCGAGGGGCGGTTTGCGGTCCAGGACCTTGTTCGTGCTCAGGCGCCGGGAGCATCACCGGAAGCAGCCGGCGCGGCTAAGGATGCAGATTTGGGAGCGGGTGTCGGCAAAACAGCTGGCTTCCGTTTCGGGCCGGCCGCTTTCTTTTTCGCCGACGGCTTGGCGCTCGATTTCTTGCTTTGAATCGCTGACTTGGCCGCCGCTTTCTTTTTCGCAGGCTTTAGCTTCTTCGTCAATCCGGTCAATGTTTGGCGGGCCTGCTTGGCGCGTTTGGCGGCGCGTTTGGCGGCTTTGCGCGTCTGCTTCCAAGCCTTCTTGGCGCTCTTGAACTTCTGCTTCGCGCCGTCGGCGCGTCTCGCTGCGGCTTCAGCTTCGCGGGCGGTGATGTCCGCCGCCAGGCGGGCGGCCTGCAGCTCGGCGGCTTTGGCCGCGAGGGTTTCAACTGACTTTTTTTTCAGCGGGGTCGAGGCGGCGGTCTTGTTCTTCATGGCTCGTGGGTTGTTGTTCAATTGCCCGCCCTTGCCGGCTTTTCGAAGTGCGGGGTCGAAAACGGCATTGGCGAACGACTCCGATTCTGCCGTTGGAGAGGCCAAAGGCAAGCGTTCAAATGTTACATTTTACGAAAAATATTCCGCAGCCGAATCACCGGTGTTGGTGCATGAAATAGAGACCCACCGCCAGCGCCGTGGCGATGGCGGCCCCCAACCACACGCTCAGACACAGGAATCGCCGATCGCGCCGGCGGGTGGCGGATGAACCGGGGGCGAGGTAAGGTCGTTTGCGAGGTTTTAACACGATACTCTGCTCGCCATCCTTAGCGAATGCCGTGTCGAAACCGGGACGGCTGGATGACGATCAGGTTACGTTCTCGAGGGTGGTCCGCACTCCCGGTCTGGCTGTCATCAAATTGTCACTGAAGCTTCACGTCCCCGACGTTGCCGCATTAGGTTCAGGTGGTGAAACTGGGGCATGACGAAGAAGATTTTGGTCGTGGATGACGAGTTGGATTTCATCGAGCTCCTTCGCTATCGCCTCACGGCTCCGAGGTACTTTGTTTTGTTCGCTACGAACGGCACGGACGCCCTGAATCAGGTCTGGCATCATTCGCCGGATGTCATCCTGATGGATCTGATGCTGCCGGAGTTGGATGGCTTGACGCTGTGCGAGATTCTGCGCCGACAGCCGGCCACCCGGCAGATACCCATCATCATGGTTAGCGCGCTGGCCACCACCGTAACCCGCTACTCGGCGGAGGTTGCCGGCGCGCGCGGGTTTCTGGCCAAGCCGTTGGATTTTGATCGGCTCGACGAGTTGCTGGCTGATTTGCCAGTTCCGGCCAGGGGCTAGAGGAAAGTCGACGAGTCGCTCAAACGAGATGCGCAACCGTGCCTTCGAAAGCCTTCAGCGCGGTGGCGTACTCGGCCCGGGAACGGCCTTGAACATCGGCACATTGGTCACGCTGCCATCCGGCTCCATGACCAACTTGGTGTACTTGGCCGCGCTCACCACCCCGTCGCTGACCGACTTGGCCCGGTTGATCCAAGCCAATTGAGCGCGCAAGATTGCGGGGTCGTTCCATTGCTGGTGGAACACGGCGGTCTCGGCTTGCAGCTCGTTGATCGCGGCGGTGAGCGTTTCCCCGTGCTGTTGCTCAACTTGAGTTTTCGCGTTGGCATTCGCCAATTGCGCCTGCAGCGCGCGCGCCTCGGCGCGCAGTTCCTCGCCGGTCTGCTGAAGTTTTGCGATCTCCGCGCGCGTCGCTGCGAGTTCCGCATCCCGCTGCCGCAAGGTTTCCCCAGTCTGCCGGGTGGCCTGATTGGCTTTGTCCAGTTCGGCAGCCAGCGTCCCGAGGCGGTTGGAGAGCGTGGTCAGATCCGTGGCATGCAGAGTTTGGGTGATGCGCAAAGTCTCCACGGTGGCGGCCTTTGTGACCAGTTGGGCGGTGGTTTCGGACAATTTGTTGGACGTGGTGAGGAGGTCGCTGGTCGTCGCTTGCAGGCCGTTCCGCGCGCTGCGCCAGTTGCTGACCGCAACGAGGCAGACGATGGCCAGCAGGATGAGGATGGGTGTAAAAAACTTTTTCATTTTGGCAGTTGGGCGATTCCCGAATGCTTGGCTATGGATTCCAGCGGCGGGTCGTCCGGGCCGAAGTGCTCCAGGAGGAACTCCCGGATGTTCTGCCGGCAACTGCGGCTCAACTCGCGTTCGATGGTGACGTTGTTGCCTTTGATGCGGAGTTTGACTTCCGTGGCGTTGGCAACCCCGACAAGCACCTCCGCGGGGACCTTGTAAAACGTGGTGACGAAGCCGCGGCGCGTCGTCCAACCGGAACGCGGGGTGGTCGGCGCGAAGGCGTGGCGGTTGCCGTCAATCAGCAGCACCAGGGAGTCGCCGGACAGCAGCGTGAAATCCGGGGGTGGCGTGATTTCGGTGAACAAATAGTAGTCCGCCAACGGCTGTTCCGCACTCACCACCGTCACGTTGGTCACCGGCAGGAGGTTTTGGTTGGTGAACGTGGTGATGACGTAATTGGTCTCGCTGGTGATGATCTGATTGGTGCCGCTGGTGATGGAGAGGTTGTTCGTGGCAACGGTGATTTGGTTATTGAGCATTCGGACGGTTTGCACGGTGCCGGAAGTTACTTTTTGGTTCGGGCTGGCCGCCTCGGACCGATTGCTGGTCGTGGAAATGGTTTCACCGCTGGCAGTGGAATCATTCGGCACGTTCAGATTCGCGGCGCTGTGATTGGTTTCGCCGGCGACGGCAGCGGAGACCAAGCCAGTGGGGGGCAAGGCCACCGCATTTGTGGCCGACGCGACTTGCTGATTGGCCGAGGTGTTGATGGTGAGGTTGGTCACTGAACTTACGACGTAATTGGTCGCATAGGTGACGGATTGGTTGGTGATCGGTCCCGGCCAGCGGGTTTCGCGCATGGCATTCAGGCAGACGATGGTTTTTTCAAAAACGGTGACGCTGCCCTGCACATTATTGCCCACCATCTGGTCCACTTTGACTTTCTCAAACTCGTCATAGCGCGAGTGGTTGCCGGTGGCACAGCCGCCGAGGACCGTCGCGCAGAACAACAGCAAAATTCTATTCATCCCCCCATTGTTGCACGGAGGGGAGTTGCCAAGTCAAAAGAGATTTGCGTCGTCACCCAATTGTTACATTCCCATGGCTGCTTGCCTGTTTCCATACCGCCACCGAACCGATACACAACCGTAACGTGCACTGGGCGATCGTGTCCCGCGCACCGTTGGCGGAGTGAGCCAGCCGGCAAGGTTGCCCTTTTTTCCTCCAAAGTTGACTCCATGGGGATGCCCTCGATCGAGCGTCCAGGAAAAGCTCGGTTGAAAAATGGTCACCCGTTTGTCACCCAATTCTCCCCAGGTTATTCACCGTCCCCGCATCCAAAGCCCAGGGCGGCGAGCCGCAATAATCCCCAATGGCCACTGCGGTTTTGGCCTGGTGCTCCAGGATTTTTCGCTCATTTTCACACGGCGGCAACTTCACCTGTGAATAGACGGTAACTGCTTTGTAACCTTTTCAGACTTTCGGAAAGTGAAAAGTTGGTTCAAGCTTCCGTCCCGGATGGCAACTACCGTGAACAAAACATCCTTCAGCCCGAAGCACTTTCTCAACCGCGAGTTGAGCTGGCTGGAGTTTAACCAGCGCGTCCTGGACGAGGCGCAGGATGACTCCAATCCGCTGCTCGAACGGCTGAAGTTTTTCACCATCGTCAGCTCCAACCTCGACGAGTTTTTCGAAGTGCGCGTGGCGCGGCTGAAACAGGAGATCGAAAGCGGGCAGGCCGAGCGCAGTCTCGACGGCTTGACGCCCACGGAAACCTTGCGCGCTGTCATCCGCCGCGTGCGCCAGATGATCGCCGCCCAATACGCCTGCTGGCGGGACGAATTGCAGCCAGCCTTGACAGCGCAGCGCATCCGTCTGCTGCCCGTGGCGGAGTTGGGCCGGGCGGATCAGGCCTGGCTCGAGGTGTTCTACTGGCAGCAGGTCCGACCGGTTTTGACGCCGCTGGCCATTGATCCGGCTCATCCGTTTCCGCAACTGCTCAACAAATCACTCAATCTCATCGTGCGGCTGGAGATGCGGAAGAATGGGGAGACGCACAAACACATGGCTGTGGTGCAGCTGCCGGCGATCCTCCCGCGGTTGGTGCAGTTGCCCCGCCAGGATGGACGGCGCGACTATGTTTATCTCGGTGAGTTGATCGGTCATTTTCTCGCGGACGTTTTCCCGGGCACTACGATCCTGGGCTGGTGGCCGTTTCGCGTCACGCGCAACAGCGAGCTTTATATTGACGAAGAGGAGGAAAGCAATCTGCTCAAAGCTGTCGAAGCGGAGTTGCACAACCGCCGGCGCGGTGACGCAGTGCGGTTGGAGGTGGATCATCGCTGCCCTCCACCCATCCGCGATGCCCTGCTGAAGACCCTGCGACTGACGCCCGACGACCTTTACCTGATCGACGGTCCGCTCAACCCCACGCGGATGATGATGCTGTATCAGGGCGATCATTCGCCGGAACTGCGCGATTCCCCTTATGTG
>JANOHH010000281.1:0-2040 GCA_031406395.1 Verrucomicrobiota bacterium
CCGCCGCCGCCCCAGCTGTTATTCAAAATTTTCGCGCCCTTGCTCACCGCATAATCAATGCACTCAATGGCGTCGCTGGTGGACCCGCTGGGTGAAAGAAATTTGCAGGCCATCAGCCGGACGTTCCACGCGACCCCGACATGGGGATTGCCATCATTGGCGGCGGCTCCGATGGTGCCGGCCACATGAGTGCCGTGGCCATCCACGTCCATCGGATTGCCGGAACCGTCCCGGGCGTTGATCCCGAAGACATCGTCCACATAGCCATTGCCGTCGTCGTCCAGACCGTTGGTCTCCTTGCCGCCCCCCGACTCGCCCGGGTTGCGCCACATCTGATTGGTCAAATCGCGGTGCGAGTAACGAATCCCGGTATCAATCACGGCCACGATGACACTGGCGGAACCAGTCGTGATGTCCCACGCTGTGGGTGCCGCGATGTCGGCGCCAGCCAGTCCGCTGCTCTGCCCCGTGTTCCTTAAACCCCACAAGGTTCCGTTGGTGAACGCTTGATCCGTTGGCACCAAACTGGTTTGGACCAGATAATCGGGCTCCACGTATTCAAACAAGCCCGTGCGCTTCAAATCATTGATGCGTTGAATCAGTTGATTTCGCCGGGATACTTCGCTGGCCCCGGCCCCCGCAGCGGTGGCATCCAGCACCACCAGTTGCGGCAACTGCCGGTAGCGCCGTTGCAGCCGGGAGCCGACCTGACGCAGGACGTTGCTGCTGGCTTCCAAGATGACTTGGTCCTTGTACTTCGCTAAAATCCGCGTCGAATCCGCTTTTGCGTTGCCAAACGTGACAAAGTTGGTTTGCGCGTTGAGCGCCGATGTGCCCAGCCCGCCGGCGGCCAAAACCAGGAGACTCGAACCTATTGTCCGCAACAGACCGCTCAGGCGAGCACCACCCGTTGGAATTAAGAGTCTAATGTTCATGTATCTTCTTTCGAGTTGCCACCTCACCGCCAATGGCCGTCGGGGCAATTGTTCATTTAAAATCTCCGGTCCTGCCCTTTGGCGGGGCTCGGGTAAAATCAAGGATTCAGCACACCCACGCGATAAAACTGCTGCATCGATCCCACCGGCACCGGGATCTGAATGCTAACCTTTCCATTCGTCGTAGCCGTGTTCGTGTAATATGTCACGGTCTGCCAGACGGGCGAAATATAATTGGTCGCCGCTTGGATCTGATAAATCTTCTGGGCAGTGGCGTTCCACGAAAGCGCGGCGGTCAGCGGCGGTTGATTCACCATGCCCAACTGGGCGATCAAGGCGTGGTTGAAGGGCAATAAATCACTGCCGTTGGGGATGCCATCCCCATCCGAGTCGATGATCGAACTATTCCGCAGCGCCTTATTGACCAGGATACTGACGCCATTGCTGACCACCGCCACGGAACTGTTCGGGCCGGCAAAACCCGAAACCCACTGCAAGCGACCACCGAATTGGCCGTTCAAATACTCCTCCGGCAGTTGGGCGGCCCCGTTCGTGAGCGGCGGCGTAAAGCTCAACTTCGCGGCAGCATAGTAGATGACTAGATTCGGATCGATCTGCAGCTCGATCTGATAATCCAGCAGGTCCGACAGATCGAGCAGATCAACATACAAACCATTGTCGGCCCCGGTGCCCGCGAAAGAGAACAACGGCGGGAACTGGGCTTCAAAATCTCCAGGCGTCAACAGCAACTTGCCCAACGCCGTGTTATTGAGGAAGCCCGCGGGGGTCGCCCCGCGATTGGCCCCGGCCCATTGGTGAGCAACTTCGGCAAATTCCGGCGCAATGGTTTCAACGGTCGTGCCCAGCAGGTCGCCCGTCGGCGGTTTGATCAGCAGACGAAAACCATCATTGCAGGAGAAGAAATTTGCCGCGCTGCCCCCGGAATCGAAGAGTGAATTAGTCACCGACAGATCCAACCGGCTGCTGGTCTGAATGGTGGATTGGTCAAATTTCAAGACGTCGGCGTAAAACAGGGCGTCGCGGCCGGAAGTCACGGTGCCACCTTCGACTTTGCCCGACCGGGTGATGAGCGTGAAGTCGGCGG
>JANOHH010000284.1:0-2094 GCA_031406395.1 Verrucomicrobiota bacterium
GGCGCGCCGGCTGTGGGGTTGGAGCGGACTCCAAGCGGGCGCCTTGTGCGCATTTTTTCTGACCGTGGAGTTGTGCTTCCTCGGTGCCAACTTGACGAAGATTCAACACGGCGGCTGGGTGCCGCTGGTGGTAGGCGCGATCGGGTTCACCCTGATGTCCACCTGGAAAACGGGACGCCGCCGTCTGGGGCAACGGTTGCTCAAGAGTCTGCTACCCATCGAAGATTTTCTGAAGGATGTGGAAGAGTCCAAGCCGACGCGCGTGGCGGGCACGGCGATTTTTCTCGCCGGCAATCCCCACGGCACCCCGGCCGCGCTCACCCACAATTTCAAGCACAACAAGGTCATCCACAAACGGGTGGTGCTATTGACCATTCAAATCGAGGAAATCCCGTTCGTAGAGAAAGAGCGCCGGGTCAGCGTGGTGGATTTGAGTCAAGGATTCTATCGCGTCATAGGCCGCTATGGTTTCATGGAGGAACCGAACGCCGAGGAGATCTTGAAACTCTGCAAGCCGCACGGCCTGAACTTCCGGGAAATGGAGACGACTTTTTTCCTCAGCCGCGAGACGATTATCGCAAGCGATCGGCGCGGGTTCGCGCGCTGGCGCAAGCATCTCTTCGCCTTGCTCGCCCGTAATGCGCAGCCAGCGAACGCCTACTTCCGCCTGCCGCCCAATCGCGTCGTCGAACTGGGCTTGCAGGTTGAGATCTAAACCTGGGCATCCTCGCTTTGGTGGCAAGGCGGTTGCTAAAAGGCATGGTGCAACGATTTCATCAATCCTCGGGTAACGTGCGAGCGGATTCCACAACGGTAAATACCGTCCGAAAACCGAAGCAAAACCATCCGTTCTTAAGTATTGGTTGACCTTGCTTCGCCCAATCCCGATTCTGCGTTGCAAGCGATCGTTGTTGCAAAATGGCCAGTACGCTTAAAACCAAACCGACTACCCGGTTGCTCAAAAACTATGAGCCGGGGAATTTTTTTGATGAAATGGCGACTGCGGATGGCAAGGTGCGTCCGCACTATGAGCGCTTTCGCGAATTGTTCCAATCGCTTACCCCTTCGGAATTTGACCTGAAACGGCAGTCGGTGGACCTCGCGTTTCTGCGGCAGGGCGTCACGTTCAACGTTTACGGCGACTCGGCGGGCACGGAGAAGATTTTCCCGTTTGATCTGCTCCCGCGCATCATCCCCGCGGCTGAGTGGGAAATGATCGAACGCGGTCTGGCCCAGCGCATCACCGCGCTGAATCTGTTTCTGCATGATATTTATCACGGGCAGAAAATTCTTCAGGATGGGGTCATCCCGCCATTCTACGTGCTTTCGGGAAAACATTTCCGCCGCGAGTTTGTGAACTTCAATGTGCCCAAGGACATATACATCCATGTCTGCGGGACGGATTTGATCCGGGATGACAAAGGGCAATACCTGGTCCTTGAGGATAACGGGCGCTGTCCGTCCGGGGTCAGCTACGTGCTGGAGAATCGCCGCGCGATGAAGCGCTCGTTTCCGGGCATGTTCGAGAGCATTGGCGTGCGGCCGGTGGAGGATTATCCGCGCGAACTGCTGGGGATGCTGCAGCACATCGCGCCCGCCGGCGTGTCCGAACCGACGGTCGTGTTGCTCACCCCGGGTGCCCACAACTCGGCGTATTTTGAGCACACCTATCTCGCCCGGCAGATGGGGATCAAGATTGTCGAAGGGCGGGACCTGGTGGTGCGCGATGCCCGGGTCTTGATGCGCACCACGAAAGGCTTGGAGCCGGTGCACGTCATTTACCGGCGGATCGATGATGATTTTCTGGACCCCACCGTTTTTCGGCGCGACTCGATGCTCGGCGTGCCCGGCCTCGTGAATGCCTACCGGGCCGGCCACGTTTCGCTCGCCAACTCCATCGGCACGGGCATCGCCGATGACAAGGTCATGTATTACTTCGTGCCCCGCATGATCAAATACTACCTCGACCAGGACCCGATCCTGCCGAACGTGCCGACCTACCTGGCTAATGAAGAAGCGGACAAGAAATATATTCTCGAGCACCTCGAGCATATCCGGAACCTGCAGGATGAAACGCGCGGCTTCACGGCGTTC
>JANOHH010000301.1:0-2243 GCA_031406395.1 Verrucomicrobiota bacterium
GCTATTACAAAGACGGAGCCTTGCATTACCGCGCAGCCAGCCAGACCAGTGGCGATGCGTGGACCAAAGCCCCGGTGGATTTCAACGCGGACCTGAGGCTGATCGAGCCGGCCAGATTGGTGGATCAGATCATGCCGACCAACGGGCTGCCGGTGGTCTTGTATTATGACGCGCGCACGTCAAATCTCCGCGTCGCCTCCGCACTGGACCCGTTCGGCCGGACCTGGCAGCCGGGAAACGACCGCACCAACGTCATTGACGGTGGAAACCCCGTGGGGGTTGACACCTCCATCGCGGCGATTAATGGGGGCTTCGGGGTAGCTTACCAGGAAATTTCCACTGGCCGGCTGAAATATACCTTCTTCGATGGCACGCACTGGTTGAAACCCTTGGTAGTGGACGCAGGAGCCATCGCAGCCGGCCCCGCACTTGGCCTCATCAACGGCCTGCCCGCAATCGCCTACGTTAATGCTGGGATACCTGCATTAAGATATGTCCGGGCAAAAGATGCCACCGGTCTGACGTGGGGAACCCCGGTCACGGTTGCCAGCCCTATCGGCTACTGGCCTGGCTTCGGGAATGTCCAGTTGCTCACCGCCAACGGCAACCCGGCCATCGGTTACTTGGGCGCTGGGGTGACATTCATTCGCAGCACCGATGTTAATGGGACGGCTTGGGGAGCGCCGGTGACCGTTGCCGCCGGTTCGCTGCCAATTTCCATGGCGAATGTGAATGGAAATCCAGCGGCGATTTTTCGTGCTCCTGGTTCAAACACATTGATGTATGCTCGCGCCCTTAATTCCAGCGGTTCGAGTTGGGGCAGTGTCCTCACGCTCGATCCAGCGGATTATTCAGCCCGGTATGTCCCTTCGCTGGCAATCATCAATGGCTTTCCGGCCGTCGCGTACACTCCCGGGCTTACGAATCTGATTTACCGCCGGGCCACAGATGCAAATGGTTCGGCCTGGGGGTCGTCGCTGACGGTCACCACGGCAGGCACACTCTACGCCACCAAGTTGGCCGATGTGTCCGGCTTCCCCGCCATCTCCTATTTTGACCAGGCCCAAGAGCGGCCCTATTATGTGCGCGCTTCGGAAACGAACGGCCTGCACTGGGGCACGCCGGTGCTGGTGGATAACGAAGGCCCGGCCGGCAACTACAATTCAATGGTTTTTGACGGCACCACGGTGGCGATTAGCTACTACGAGGCGGCGGGCGGGTCTTTGCGGGTGGCGCGATCCACTACCCTCGGTAGTTCCTGGCCGCTGGCCGATGTGCCGGACGGCGGTGGCGTCGGGAAATATCTTTCGGCGGCCACCGGTCTCGGCGGGCTGCCTGCGGTGAGCTATTACGACGAACTCAACGGCGATCTCAAATTCGCCGAGTACATCATCAACTTCCCCTTCCAGTATGGTTGGTCCCCCCCCACAACTCTCGACTCGGCAGGCGACGTGGGGTTGTACACTTCCCTCATCACCATGACCAACGGACGGCCCGCCGTGAGCTATTACGACGCGTCCAACGGCAATCTTAAATTTGTTGGCAGAAATCCTATTTTCAACTTCTGGCTTGCCCCCATCACCCTCGATTCCACCGGCGACGTCGGCCGGTTCAGCTCGATGGCCCTGGTTAATGGCAACCCGGCCATCGCGTATCAGGACGTTAGCAACGGCGACTTGAAATACATTCAGGCGCTCGATGGTCTCGGTGCGATCTGGGGTGCGCCGGTGATCGTGGATTCGGGCACCAATAGCGGCAGCCAGAATGTCGGACAGTTCGCCTCCCTCGCCATGGTGAATGGGCGGCCCGCCGTGGCCTATTACGATTCGGGGTTGAAACGCCTGATTTACGTGCGCGCCAATGATGGCAACGGCAGCGCGTGGGGCACGCCCATACCGCTTGATCCAGTTTCGCGCACGGTGAATTCCGGCTTCCCATTTTTCAGAACCACCACGCAAACTGAAAACGCTGATCGCGGTCGCAACGCCACCCTGCGAGTCATCAATGGCCGCCCCGCCATCCTCTATCACGACGCGACTGCGACGAGGTTGCGCTATATCCATGCTACCAATGCCGACGGAACCTCGTGGGGAACGCCGCTGGAACTTGATTCCAGAAGGGAAACCGGACTCTACGGCACGTTGATGGAACTCAACGGCAACCCGTCCGTGACCTACTCGGACACGGCGTATGGACTGTTGAGGAACCTCTACCCGATCAAGCCGTTTCAGATCAACTGGTTC
>JANOHH010000716.1:0-1767 GCA_031406395.1 Verrucomicrobiota bacterium
GGCAATGATTACTGCCATTTGTCTGGCCTGTAGAGCATTAAGCGTGTGTTGGCGGAACGGTGGTCATCCGGCGGGCGGGTGGATAGTTTGAGGTGTGAGGCAAACCCACAAACCAAAACCACAACCCCCGGAGAACCACCATGAAGATTATGACTGGAATTGACCTGCACAGCAACAAGGCCGGCGGCGGCCTGATGGACGAAAGCGGGCGTCGCCTCGTCCACAAGCAACTGCCCAACGACCTGCCCGCCAGCTTGCAACGGCTCGCGCCGTACACGGAGCGCATTGTCACTGTCGCCATCGAGTCCACCTACAACTGGTATGGGCGCGCCGACGGACTGAAGGATCACGGCTATCACGTCGTGCTCGCCAACCCCGCGCGCATGAAACCCTACGACGGCCGCAAGCACACGGACGATGTTTCCGACGCTTTCTTCCTCACCGAACTGTTGCGTCTGAAGCTTCTGCCCACCGGCCATCTCTGCGAGCGGCAGACCCGGCCCGTGCGCGATCTGTTGCGCCGCCGCCTGTTGCTGGTCCACCAACGCACCAGCCTGATCCTGAGTTTCAAGAGTCTCAACGAACGCCCGCTCGGCCAGCGCGTCGCCCTGTCCCGCGTCAAGACGATGAAGGTCGACGAAGCCCGCGCCCTGTTCACCGCTCCGGCCGATCAACTCCTGAGCGGTACCGAGATCGAACTCATGGGCCAGCTCACCCAGGCGATCAATAAAATCGAGGCGCATGTGTTGAGTGTGGCCGGGAAATGGAGCCCCTACCAGCGCCTCCAGGAATTGCCCGGCATCGGGAAGATTCTCGGGCTGACCATTGCCCTGGAGACTGGCGAGGCCAAACGCTTCGCCGGGGCGGGGAACTTCGCCAGCTATTGGCGCTGCGTCAAAAGCCTGCGCACGAGCAACGGCAAAAAGAAAGGCGAGAACAACCGCAAATGCGGGAACCCCTATCTGGCCCGGGCGTTGGTGGAAGCCGCGCACTTCGCCGGCCGTTACGATGATCCGTGCCGCCGCTTCTACGACCGCAAGAAACAGCAAACCAATCCGATTATCGCCACCAAGGCGCTGGCCTGCAAACTGGCCAAAGCCGCGTGGCATGTGATGGCCGAAGACGTGCCCTATGACAGCGAACGCGTTTTCGGGCCGGGCAGGAAAAATGATTTAAGGGAGACCGGTCGTGAACCGGCGAAGGGGTCTGGCCACCCGAGCCAAACGAACTGAATGGCAACGGCTGGTCGCCCCCAGCCACAAACCCGGAGCGGGAAAGGCAACGAGGAAATTTATGGTGATTCGACCGAGCCGTGAGTCAACGAGCCGTTGGACGTGGTGCTGGAAAGCGACGCGAGCCACCAGTCATTTACCACTGAATGAACACGGTTGGGCACTGAATGCTTTCGGGCTTCCGGGCGACCGGAAGGAGGGCGTGCGCGGCGGGCAGGCGAAAGCCTTCCGGCCGCAGACGGATTCCGCACCCGGAACCGTCGGGACACGCTGGCACCAGATGGGTGACGGAATGGATCACCGCCCGGGTGGGCGGAACGCATCCAAATCAAAGAGACGAAACGACAGGAAGGAATCGCGCCTTGAACGCCGCCTGCACAGCCGGAAAAAGACAAAGACAGCTTTTAAGAATAGAAAGGCTGGCTGACGGAAATCTATTTTCCTTCTTGACCGCTCACGCTAATGGGCGACCCCTTCACGTTTTTCACACTTGACCGCTCACGCTAATGGGCGACCCCTTTCCGAAGGAGTGGTC
>JANOHH010000375.1:0-1351 GCA_031406395.1 Verrucomicrobiota bacterium
TGACCTTCATCGTCAACCAACAAGGCCGTGTTTATCAGAAGGATCTCGGTGCGAAAACAACAGGGTTGGCAGCTGGCATTAAAGCTTACGATCCCGACAAGACGTGGTCGCTGTCGGCGGACTAGCCAACAAACAGTTGGACGTTTCCTGACCTACACGGCTACGGGTCGTTGGCGGATGGCCCAGCCTTGTCCAAGGGCGCAGCTTGAGACTGCCCCCGTTTTCCATACCGCGAAGCGGTCAAACAGGTTTTGCCGTGAGTGCAAACCCATGGAGGAATATTCAAGGAATCTGCGCCCCCTGCGGGGTCGAAGGTGTTTTGGCTTGGTCGCGTGGGTGACGCCCACGGCTATTGATGTTTTGTCGGCACACTCGCGGAACGAGTGCACCGGAAACGCGACCTTGCCAGCGCCCTTTATGATCTGCTAAGAGTTTCACATGGAACCGCCGCCAGACAACCTCCCCATCTTGGTCCGCGCGACCGAGATTCTGGCGCAACTCAGTGAGGAACTCGCTTTCGTGGAAGCTGGTCGAGACACCGCGCTCTTGCCGATCAACAGCCTGCTCATGGACTTTGAGGAACTCCCCCGCAACGGCGCGCCGGCAAACCTCGCAACGAGTCTGGCTGCCGCCCGAACGTTGCTCGACCAGATCTTGGATGGGCCGGGGATCTTCACGGATGAATCCATCCGCTTTTTGAACGAGTGGCATTCATCGATGAGTTCCGTCCTAACGGCGTGGGAGCGAGGCGCAACAATGCCGGCGGTTCCGGTGACGCGGAGCCAGCCCGCAGGGATTGTCGTCAAAGCTCCGGTCGCAGACTCAAAACCGGCTCCATCCAAATCGCCGGCTCCGCAAACGGCCGCCGATGAGCCGGCGATCCGCTTAAACCTCGCGGAGGATGCCGAGCTGCTTCGCGAATTCCACGGCGAAGCCCTGGAACTGCTCCAGAATATCGAGCAAGGCGTGCTGGTGTTGGAGGAAAAGCCCGATGATGCCGACACGATCAATTCCATCTTCCGCGCCTTCCATACTTTGAAGGGCGGCGCCGGTCTGCTGCACTTGGACGCGCTGCGGGAACTAGCGCACGATTTGGAGTCGCTCCTCGATGCGGCGCGCCGCTCGGAGCTTAGCATCACTTCGGAGATCATTGGCCTCATTCTCGCCGGCGGGGACACGCTCAAGCATTTCACCCACGAGATCGGCGACCAACTCCAGGGCGTGAAGCCGGGCGAGCCGATTGTCGTGCCCACGCGGCAGCTCCGGCAACGCGTGCGGACTACCTTGCACGGCGGCCCCTCGCCCGTCACCGCTCCCGCCCGGTCACAGCCGGCCGGCTCGCTGCCGCAGC
>JANOHH010000380.1:0-9221 GCA_031406395.1 Verrucomicrobiota bacterium
GTGGTGCATGACCGGCAGCATCGACGAAGGCCGTTGGTTAGGCGCGGGGCTTTCGCACGTGCTGGAGCATATGCTCTTCAAGGGCACGACGACGCGGCCCGCGAGCCGCATTGACCAGGAAGTGCAGGAGGCGGGCGGCTACATGAACGCCTACACGAGCTTCGATCGCACGGTGTATCACATTGACGTGCCGAACACCGGCGCGCGCGTGGCGATTGATATTCTGTGCGACATCATGCAACACGCGTCGTTGCCGCCCGAAGACCTCGCCAAGGAACTCGACGTCATCCGCCGGGAAATGGACATGGGCCAGGATGATCCCAGTCGCCGCTCCGGTCGGCGGCTGTTCGAGACGGCCTACACCAAGAGCCCCTATCGCTTCACGGTCATCGGTTACCTGGACATCTTCAACGAACTCAAGGCCGAGGACATTCGCGGTTATTACACGAAGAAATACGCGCCCAATAATGTGTTCTTTCTCGTTGTCGGCGATGTGAAACCCGACGAGGTGGTGGCGCAAATCCGCGAAGTTTACGCCAAGGCGAAGGCCCGGTCGCACCCCTCCGCGGTGTTGCCAGCGGAACCGCGCCAGACGGCCGCGCGCGAAGTCATCGAGGAAGCTGCCATCGAACTGGGCCATCTCCATTTTGCCTGGCACATTCCCGACCTGCGCCACCCCGACGTGGCGGCGCTCGATGTCCTCGCCGTGCTGCTGGGCAGCGGCCACAGTTCACGGCTTTATCAGGAAGTGCGCGAGAAGCAGGGCGTCGTACACCATGCCGACGCGTGGACGTACAATCCCGGCAATCCCGGACTCTTCGGCCTGAGTGCGGTGGTGGATGCGGATAAATTTGAACCGGCGCGCGTCGCGTTGCTGGCTGAAATCGAAAAATTAAAGCACACGCCAGTGGCCGAGGCCGAGCGGCAAAAGGCCGTGAAGCAATTCATCAGTGCCACGCTGGCCACGCGCAAGACCATGCAAGGCCAGGCGCAGGACTTGGGCGGAAGCTGGCTCGCCACCGGCGATCTGAATTTCTCGCAGCGCTATCTGGCGAACGTGAAACAGGTCACACCCGCGGATCTGCAGCGCGTCGCCCGCGAGTATCTCACCACTGAAAACCGCACACTCTACGCGCTGCTGCCCAACGGAACCTCACCCAAATCGTCGGCCGTCGTCGAAACGAACAGCGAGCAGGCCATTCAGAAATTCACCCTGGCCAACGGTCTCCGCCTGCTCGTGAAAGAGGATCATCGTCTGCCGTTCGTGGAATTCCGCGCCGTGTTCCAGGGTGGCGTGTTGGCCGAGAGCGCTGACAACAGCGGCATTACGCAACTCCTGTCCCGACTAGTCGTCAAAGGCACCCGGACGCGAAGCGCGGAACAGATTGCCAACGAGATTGAATCGGTCGGCGGCAGCCTCGACAGCTACGGCGGCAACAACAGTTTTGGGGTGAACGCTGAAGTGTTGAGCTCGGATTTTACGACCGGGCTGGATCTGGTGGTGGACGTGATTCTGAATCCAACTTTTCCCGCACCGCAACTCGAACGCGAACGCGAGGTGCAGCTCGCCGGGATCCGCGCCCAGAAGGATGAGATGCTCAAGAGCGCCTTCAAGACCATGCGCCGGGGACTGTTTGGCGAGGCCGGCTATGGTTTGGACCTGCTCGGCACCGAAGAGTCGCTGGCGAAACTTGACTCCCCCAACGTGCAGGCGTTTTACCGGAAACTGGCGACGCCGGACAATTGCGTTCTCGCCATTTATGGCGACGTGAACACGGCGGAGACTAAAGCCGCCGTGGAGAAAGCGTTCGGCACTTGGCAGGCAGCCCCGGCTCCCATCGCCTTCGGACGCCAGACGCCGGAATCCAAACTCG
Organism: Verrucomicrobiota bacterium; assembly: GCA_031406395.1. Lineage (GTDB taxonomy): Bacteria > Verrucomicrobiota > Verrucomicrobiia > Limisphaerales > JADLHS01 > JADLHS01. The sequence continues at coordinate 1,875 of JANOHH010000380.1, forward strand.
CGGACGGAAAGCGCGTCACCGAAACGCGCGACAAGAAACAGGCGGTCGTCGTCATCGGTTTCCCTGGCACGACGCTTGAGGCCGTGGATCGTCAGGCCTTGGAGCTGTTGCAAGAGGCATGCAGCGACTTGGGCTCGCGGTTGTTTCTACGCATCCGGGAAAAACTCGGTCTCGCCTACTACGTTGGCGCGCAAAATTCGTTGGGCGTGGCGCCGGGCTATTTCGCGCTCTACGCCGGAACCGAGCCGGAGAAGGCGGCCCAGGTCGAAGCTGAAATGCTGAAGGAAGTCGAATTGCTCCGCACGGAATCGCTGACGGCTGAGGAACTTCATCGCGCCAAAGCCAAAGTCATTGGCCAGCGAAAGATCGGGCGGCAGGACCTCGGCGGCGTAGCCACGACCACCGCCCTCGACGAACTTTACGGACTGGGCTTCGGCTACCTTGATGCCGAGGATGCCAAGTTCGAGGCGGTCACCCTTGTCGAAGTGCGAGCCGCCGCGCAAAAGTATCTCCGACCGGACGCCGCAGTGATCGCGATCATCAATCCTGAACCGCCACCCACTACCAAACCCGTCGCCGGCGAGACCCAAGCCTGACTGGATTTAGCGTTTGAGTCCGAGCAAGGGATCCCCGGGATCTCCCTTGATCCCTCCGGCTCCGACAGGGGGGCCGGGCTCGGCGCTCGACGGTCCAAAATCTTTGGCATAAGCGTAGCTATCCGCACCCAAGCGGTGGGCAACGAAGTCGCCGCAATTGACGCATTGTGGTTAAAAAGGTGGATCTAAGCTGTTCCGGTCAGATGAAAAGACGCATCGCACTTCTGGCGGCCTGCGGTTTCGCGGGCCTGGCCTTTCTCGGATTTCTCCTCCAGTCGGAGATCAAGACCGCTTCCACGCCGGAGACCGGGCCTGCCCTTGCGGCCGCGCCGCGGACCTCCCCAACCGGCATCGCGCCGGAAAAAGTTCCACCCTTGGCTTCAGCCATCCCGACTACAAACTCCTTATTTCGCACCGCCAGTCATCACTGGCAACAGCCCATCGACGAGGAACCCTTCGCGGTCTTTCATGATTGGACGGAGCGCTATCTGGCCGCGTCGACTTCCGAACAAGCCGGGATGATTGCGGAAGGCGTGACGCTAGCTCAAGTTCGGCGCGCGGCTTTGAAATCGTTGATTCAAACCGATCCCGAACGCGCCCTCGAATTGACCGTCCCCCAAGCGGTGCGGCGGGCGTTGCCGACCGAGGTCGTTGCGGTGCTGGAGGAACGGGTGTCCGGCCGTGGTCGGCTGGCGGTTCTCGCGGCGCTGGCCGAGCCGGGCAAGGAAGGCGACGTCGTGCCCACGTTCCGCAAAGCGGAGTTCGCCGACCGCGAATTCGATGCCTTTGTTTATGGCCGACGCCTCGGCGAACCCACGCGGGCCGGCATCCCACTCAACGGAATCGCCGTGGACAACTTCTTCGCCGCGAATGAAAATCCCCTTCGCATTCTTGAATCCGAAGAGGCAGCAGGCGCGCTGGCGAACAACGAAGAAGCTCTTTGCTCAGTTTCCAGCCTCCCGGCCACGGTCAACCAGCAGCCTGTGGTTGCGGATGTCGCCGGACAAACGCTTTTCTTCTGTCAGCCACAGCATGCGATTGAGGAGAACGAGCGAATGGTAGCGGCGGAAGGTGGACCACCCACCGGCGAAGGCAGCGATCCGGAAGCGGCCGCGTGGACTGAGGGGCAGAAGAAATTGATAATTATCCGCGTCGATTTTCCCGATCTGCTTGGGGTGAATCTGTCCGACAGTGGGGCCGTGACCCTCATCAATAACCTCAACACTTTCTACACCGAGATGTCGTATGGCCGGGCAGGGTTTTCGTCGAACGGCCTCGGGTCAGATTTCACGCCCGTATTTCGCATGCCGCAACCGGCGGCTTATTACGGAACGAACAATTACTACAATCAACTCCGCACTGCCGCCCGTGACGCCGCGACCGCGGCCGGTTACACGCTGGCCAATTACAACCTGGATGTGATCTGTTTTGGGTCCGTCCCCGGGTGGGGCTGGGCGGGCCTCGGTTATGTGGGTGCCGCCGGCTCGTGGCTGCAGAACAGCTTCGGCACGGGCGTGGCCGGGCATGAACTCGGACACAACTACGGCCTCAACCATGCCAGTTCTTGGGACACCGGCGGCGCGAGTGTCATCGGTCCAGGCACCAGCAGCGATTATGGCGACAGTTTCGACACCATGGGCTCGGCGAGCGCGGGGAATAATCACTTCAATGCGCGCTATAAGAACTATCTCAATTGGCTCACCACGAACGAGGTCATCACGGCCACGAGCAATGGCACGTATCGCATCTATGCCCACGACAATCCGAGTTCTACCGGTCTGCGCGGGCTGAAAATTGTCAAGAACAGCAGCACGAACTACTGGGTTGAATTCCGCCAAAAGTTCACCAGCAACAAATGGTTGATGAGCGGCGGCGGCCTGCGCTGGGCACAAAGTGGCAATCAGAAAAGCCAGTTGCTCGACACCACGCCCGGCACAACCGACGGCAAAACCGATTCGGCCATCGTGATTGGGCGCACGTTCTCGGACCGGGTTGCCAATATCCACCTCACCCCCATCGGCAAGGGCGGCACCACTCCCGAATCCCTGGACGTAGTGGTAAAGCTCGGCGCGTTTCCCGGAAACCAGGCGCCGACCGTCAGCCTCGTGGCGAGCGCGACCAATGCCGGAACCGGCGTGACGTTGAGCTTCAACGCCCTTGCCACGGATGGCGACGGCGACCCGCTTGCGTATTACTGGAGTTTTGGCGATGGCAACTTCGGCAGCAATGGACCCACGGCCGCGAAGAGTTGGGCGGCCGCCGGCGAATACGTCGTGCGATGCGAAGTCAGCGACATGAAGGGCGGGGTTGGCAGCCAATCCTTGATTGTCCGCATTGGTTCGCCCACTACCTATCGCATCGCAGGTCAGGTGCAAACCAGCAGTGGCCCGCTTCCGGATGTGCGCGTTTCCGTCTCCAGCACCCGCATGGCGTGGACCGACAGCGACGGCACTTACGCCATCACCGGCTTGCCGGCGGGCAGCTACACGGCCAGTGCGAGCCTGGAGAACTATTCCTTCTCCGTCGCCGGCGTCACCAACACCGTGAGCGTCGGGCCGAACGCGTCCGGGATTAATTTTGTTGCCACTTTCAGCGGCCCTCTGCCGCCCGGGATTACCAACCAGCCTTTGAGTCAGAGCGTGGCGCTCGGGGCCAATGTGACCTTCAATGTCGGGGCTACCGGTACCGCACCCCTGACCTATCGATGGCGTTTCAACGGCGCGAACATCGCGGGCGCCACCAATAACAGCTATGTTAAGTCCAATGTACAATTGACCAACGCGGGCAACTACTCCGTGGTGGTCAGCAACGCATTGGGCACGGTCACCAGCGCCACTGCGGTGCTCGCGGTCAATTCGCCGCCGCTCATCACCGCTCAACCGCAGAGCCTGACGGTCATTGCGGGGAACGCCGCCACATTCAGTGTGGGGGCGTCAAGTTCCGCCCCGCTTACGTATCGCTGGTTGTTTAAGGGCACCAACCTGCCGGGTGCGAACAGCAGCACCTATTCGATCGCAAACGCCCAGTCCGGACTTGCTGGCGACTATCGGGTCGTCGTCACCAACGCGTATGGCGCGGTGACCAGTTCTACGGCAAATCTTTTCATCCGCTTGCGCCCGCTGCTGAGCCTGAGCTTTGCAGCTTCCAACGGCCAACCGCACCTCGCGCTCACAGGCACTCCTGGCGATCGCTACGTCATCGAAGCTTCCACCAACCTACTGAACTGGAATCCCGTGCTCACGGTAACCAACGTCAGCGGCGCGGTGTTCTACGACGATCCCGCATCGCTTTTGGATGCGCAGAAATTCTATCGTGCCTGGCTGGTGCCGTGAAACCAACGCGAATTGTACGCGAATTGTACGACCAGCGCGGACGGCTCGGCTTGGGCAGGACGCCGCAGTTGTCACGGCGATGAAACCGGACGTGCAGTAATTGCCAATAACTTCTTCGACACCGTACTTTTTCGTGGACAACGCCTAGCCATCAGCGCTAGACCATTGCCCGTGAGTGAATCAAAGCCATGCAAATGAGCTACCGCCTTTTGGTCAATCCGGGCACACCGCAGGCCTGGGAAATCCAACTTAAGCCGGGCGTCAACCGAGTTGGGCGCGATGAGGAAAATGATTTCACCTTGAATCATGAATCCGTTTCCGGCGCTCACTGTGAAATCACCATCAACGATGCGGGCGTTTTTCTGAAGGACCTCGGCTCCACCAACGGCACTTTTGTCAACCGCACGCCCGTCACCGCAGCCCAACTCAAGCCAGGCCAGGACGTGCAGATTGGTCAAGTGGCCATGATCCTTGAATCCGTCAACAAGCCCCAAGGGTAGGCGTCACTCACTCCCGGCCAAGGAGGACCAAACTCTTCCTGATAGCATCCCCCTCCCCTCACCGCCCAAACGTGCGTAACAATTCCGCCGCCCCCGGGAAACCAGGTTGCAATTCCAGCGCCCGTTGCGCCGCCCGGCGCGCTTCATCCGTCCGACCCAGCCGCGCCAGAATTGTCGCTCGAGCGTAGGGAATCTGCGGCGAGCGGGCATCGAGCGATTCGGCGCGCAGCAAGGCGGACAGGGCCGGCTCGAAGTTGTTCTGGGCGGAATGTGCCAGGCCGAGATTGTACCACGCCCGGGCGAACTGAGGATCGAGCTTCACCGTCTCGGCCAACGCCACGCGCGCCTCGTCAAGCTGCCCAACCTCGTTGAGCGCGAGGGCAAGTTGGTAGCGGTACTCCGCATCCCGTGGCGCGAGGCGGCAGGCACTTTGTAGGGCCGTCACCGCTTCGGCATTCTGGCCTTGAACACTCGCGGCGATCGCCAGCGCGTGGTGGAGCGGCGCGGAGTTTGGATCCCAACGCACCGCGCGGCGGAGTTGGTCCAGCGCACCCGCGGCGTCGCCGCGATCAAGCTGAAAAACTGCCTGCTGCATCACCGTCGCCGGCTGCTCAGCATTGTGGCGCAGGTAAGCCAGCAAATCCTTTCCGGCGGGCGAGTTCGTATCCAGCGTATGATGCAGCGCCCAGGCCGCAGCCACGCGCACCGCACGCACCGGATCAGCGAGCCGCGCGTTGAGAGTCTTGGCCACCAGGTCGTTTCCCGATTGCGCCAGTGGCTCCAGCCCGCGCACGGCGGCCGTGCGCACCAGTTCGTTTGTGTCCCCCGCGCACCGTAGCAAGGCGGCAGTGACGTTCGGCTCGGCGGCCCAGCGTTGCAACAAGTTCGCCGCCACGGCTCGCCAGAAAAAATTCGTTTCCGCCGAAATCATATCCACCAGAACCGGAACGGCAGCCGCATCCCCGGCCCGAGCTTTGGCGATGGCGGTCGCGCGGGTGCGCATTAGTTCGTTCGTGCGCGGCCCATACCATTTGTTCATCGCTTCGAGCGACCAATCGGGCGTCTGGTTCGTGTGACAGCGATTGCACGCATTCGGGATGCCGAGTTCCTTCGTCAGCCGCGGGTCGGGCACGGTGAAGCCATGATCGTGGCGCGGGTGGCGTTGCATGTAAACCGTCGTGGGCATGTGGCAGCCCGTGCACAGGTCGCCGGCGGTATCCGGCTTGTGTTGGCTGTGCGTGGCGAGGTCAATGCGCGGCGCGCCGTTCGTCATGGTATTTCCGTGACACGCCAGGCACATGAGATTGCTCGGCACCCGGAGCTTGCTCGTGTGCGGTTCGTGGCAATCCACACAGCGCACTCCCGCCGCGTGCATCTTGCTCCCGAGGAACGCCGTGAATTCGTAATCCTCTTCGCGCACCTGGCCATCGGGATAAAACATTTCTGTCTCGTCGGGAATCGTCAGGTGATGATGGTCAAAGAAGTTCTCCCCCGGCTGGAAATCGCCGGTCAACTCGGCGCGGCGCGCATGGCATTGGCCGCAGGTGGCGAACATTTCCGGCCGCGTAATCTTGCGGATCGTCGGGTCGCCGGATTTATTTGGGTGTTTGGCCTGCCAGTCGTTGTGATCGGCCATCGGGCCATGGCACGCCTCGCAGCCGACGCCCAGTTCGGCCATCGTGGTGGCGTAAGTGTCGGTCCGCGCGTCGTAGTTTTTTCGCAATCGGGTGTTGTGGCAGGTCGCGCACATGAAGTTCCAGTTCATCCCGCGCCCCGTCCAGTGGCCCCATTCCCCCGGCTGCCGGTCTTCCTCCCCATAAACGTTGAACCACTCCAATTTTTTCGGATCGAAACAAAGTTCGCTGGCCTGCAACCGACCGTCACCGGCCGGCAGGAGGTATTGCAGGAGCGGATCCACGCCAATGACCCGTGCAATTTTCAATGGCTGGTTGGTCCCACCCAACCCCCGGGTAACCAGTTCGATTTGGCCGGCAGCGATGCGCGCCGCGGATTGCTGCGACCCATGCGGGATCGAGCGCGTAGGATCAAACGCGGCCCGGTCCAGCTTCAACTCCACCGCCCGCTCGGCCAGCGCGTGATGCGAGCCTTGCCAGTTCTTGAACTCCTCTTCGTGACAGGCTTGGCAACTGGGCGACTTGCCATACGCGGCAAATACGGTGGCGTCGGAAACCGGCGCGGGTTTGGGTTTCACCCGCCAGCGCGAAGTCCCAATAATGACGGCAATTGCGAGTGGCATCAGGCACGCCAGCAGGCACGCCGCGAGAAAAAGTTTCCCGACGGCGCTGAATGGTTTGCGCTTTTCCGCACTCATGGCGGCGAATGGTTATCAGATGGCGCACGGTTTGAGGATAAAAGACTTCTCACCACCATCGGAAAATCGGCCACCATCAACCCAGCACCGGCGCCGCCGTCGGCTCCGGTTAATTCGACCGGACACGGTAAAAACGAGCGGGATAATTCGTCCACTGGGGATCGCTGAAATAGGATGAGCCGTCGGTAAGGATGTTCGTTTGCAGCGGAAACCATGCGGGATTGACCAGATTCGTGCAAGCTTCGACCACGACGACCTGGCCGCTGGCCCAAGTGATGTTGAATCCAAATTGATTCGTCTGCACGCCGAAGCTGGCATCGTTGGTTTGTATCTGCGGCTGCCAGAGCGCGGTTGGAATGCCGCCAAACATTGTGCTCCAACCTGTGGTGCCCGGCAGGTAATAAACGACGGCTTGGTAGTAATTATAGTAGAACGCCTCTGAGCCAAGTCTGGGGGCGTTGCCCAAATGTGGTTGCTGACTCGCTCGATCTGGCGCTCGGCCGGTCGGCGGAAACCGTGCTCGGCTATTATCTCGATGCAATTCATGCGCTGGGCGCCGAGCTTTCGATTTCGACTGAACTCGCCGC
>JANOHH010000419.1:0-15379 GCA_031406395.1 Verrucomicrobiota bacterium
CGAATACATTCCTTACGTGGGCGCGGTGCAAACCGGGCAAAAAATCTCGGTCAAGAACTCCGACCAGACCATGCACAACGTCCATACAACTCCCACCGCGGGCGGGAACAAGGAAGAGAATAAGGCTCAGTTTGCCGGCGCCGCGGACCTAAACTTCACCTTTCCGGCAGCCGAAAACTTCCTCCGATTCAAGTGCGACGTGCATCCGTGGATGTTCTCCTACATCACCGTCGTTGATCATCCTTACTTTGCCGTGACCGGCAAGGATGGCTCCTTCACGCTCAAGGACGTGCCGGCTGGCAAGTACAAGATCGTGGCCCTGCACCGCAAAGCCGCGCCCGCTGGACTCGAACAGGACATCGAGGTGACAGCGGACGGTGGGAAGACGGACTTCACGCTGGAAGTGAAGTAGGGGGTTCGCTTTTCGGAAAACCGCTGCGGCGGCAATGTCGCAGCGGTTTTCGTTTTCACCGAAAATCCACCTTGGTTGTTTAATGCCGGAGCCCCGCTTTAATCCTTGGCTGCATCGTTTCGCCGTCCTCACGGCGCTGGCGACGCTGTCCCTGCTTGGCATAGGCGGGCTCGTGACGAGCCACGGCGTGGGGATGGCGGTGCCGGACTGGCCGAATACGTACGGCTATAACATGTTTCTCTTTCCGCCTTCCAAGTGGGTGGGGGGAATTTTCTATGAACATTCGCATCGCTTGGTCGCTTCCGGCGTAGGCCTCCTCACGATGATCCTCACGGGGTGGCTGTGGTTCGCCGAATCACGGCGCTGGCTGCGGTGGCTGGGTGTGATTGCATTCTTCGCTGTGGTGCTGCAAGGGTTGCTGGGCGGGTTGCGCGTGGTGTTGTTCGAGGATCAGATTGGGATTTTTCACGCGGCGTTGGCGCAATTGTTCTTTGCCCTGGTCTGCGCCCTGGCTCTGTTCACAAGTCGCTGGTGGCTGAACCGCTGGTCGTCGACCTCGCGAGATAGAAATGGAACCTCGGAACGCGCCGGATGGAAGATCGGCGCGCCGTTGCGCCGGCTGTTTCTGGCTACGACGATCTTGATCTTCCTCCAATTGATCCTCGGTGCGACGATGCGGCATGAGCACGCCGGGTTGGCGATTCCCGATTTTCCGCTGGCCTACGGCAAGCTCTGGCCCGCCATGGATGAGGAATCCGTCGCGGCGTACAACGCCCGGCGGCTCGAGGTAACGACGGCGAATCCCATCACGGCGACACAGATCGCGTTGCAAATGGCCCATCGCCTGATGGCGGTCGTGATCTTGTTTTGTGCCGGCGCGCTGACGTGGCGGGCGACTCGGTCGGCACGGAGCGTCGCTTTCCCCCTGCCTCAGATCGCTTTCGTCTGGCTGAGCCTGATTCTTCTCCAAGCCGGGCTCGGGGCGTGGACTATTTGGTCCCATAAAGCGGCGGATGTTGCCACGGCTCATGTTCTGGTGGGAGCACTTTCACTCGTGACCGGCGTGTTCGGTTGCCTTATTAGTTTCCGCCATCCGGCAGGAAACGCCAACGCCAAGATTGCTGCGCTATCCCAATTACCGCAACCTAAAGTGCGCCTTTCCGGCGCTGTCAATCTGTGAACGACGCCGCGACTCCCGAACTCATGCAAGCTGCCACGCCCGCCAAGGGTTGGGTGGCCGTCTACGCTGATCTGATCAAGGCCCGGCTCACCCTGCTGGTCTTGCTCACGACCTTGGTGGGTTTTTACATGGGTTTTCAAGGTCCGATGGACTATTTGCTCATGTTTCACGCTTTGTTCGGCACGGCGCTGGTCGCGAGCGGGGCGTCGGCCTTGAACCAATTACTCGAACGCGAACACGACGCGAAAATGAAGCGCACGGCAGATCGTCCGCTGCCTTCGGGCCGGATGCAACCGGTAACGGTGATGCTCTTCGGTGGCGTTTGCGCACTGATCGGGACGATTTATCTGGCGCTGCTGGTGAATCCGCTGACGAGTGTGCTCGGCGCAGTTTCACTGGTCAGCTATCTGTTCATTTACACACCGCTCAAGCGGATAACCTGGCTGAACACGGCGGTCGGCGCGGTGCCCGGAGCGTTGCCACCCTTGATGGGCTGGGCGGCGGCGCGCGGCGAATTGACCGGGGGCGGCTGGGGGTTGTTTGCGATTTTAGCGTTCTGGCAGATGCCGCATTTCTTCGCCATTGCCTGGATTTACAAGGAGGAGTACGCTAAAGCCGGCTTTCAGATGCTGCCGGCGGTGGATCCGGACGGCAGTCGGACGGCCCAACAATCGGTGAGTCATACGCTGGGTTTGTTGCCGGTGAGTCTTTGTCCATTCCTGTTTCATCTCGCGGGGCCGGTCTATCTGGTGGGAGCGATTTTGCTAGGGAGCGCTTATCTGTGGTATGCAATTCAATTTGCGAAGCGGCTGGATATACCGAGCGCGAAGAAGTTGTTTTTCACCTCGATCATTTATCTGCCCCTGTTGTTGATCGTTCTGGTGGCGGACAAAGTGAAGTGATTTCCGAGGGCGATCTTCAGCGGGTAGAAGCCTGATGTTAGTTGACATGTCCGGTTGGACAGCAGTGCTCCAAAGCGTAATCCGGCGTTGACATGTCGGGCGAAGATTCGTTTTAATCTCGCCCCTAAATTTGGCGGGGTCGGACAGTATTTGGCAGTGGTCAGACAATAACTCGAAAGCAAATGCAGGCAACTACTCATACCGCAGCGCACGGTGGCGACCATAAAGCCCATCATCACGAGCCGGGCTTCATGGAGAAGTACGTCTTTTCCACCGACCATAAGATAATCGGCATCCAGTACGGCCTGACCGCGTTGGTTTTCCTGCTGTTGGGATTTTGCCTGATGCTGTGCATGCGCTGGCAGATCGCGCATCCCGGTCAGCCGATTCCGTTGGTGGGACATTTGCTGGAACGGGTCCTCGGCGATGCCGCCAAAGACGGCAAGATGTCACCCGATCTCTACAACTCCTTCGGCGCCATGCACGGAACGATCATGGTGTTCCTCGCGATTGTACCGCTGGCATTCGGAGCGTTCGGCAACTACATCGTACCGCTGCAAATCGGCGCCCCCGACATGGCGTTTCCCCGCTTGAACATGGCCAGCTATCAGTTTTACGTGCTGGGCGGAATCGTCATGTTCGTCAGTTTCTTTATTCCGGGCGGCGCCGCGCAGGCGGGTTGGACTTCCTACTCGCCGCTGGCAACTTCGATTCCCACCCATGGTCAGGCTTTCTGGCTCGTCGGTATGATTTTGCTGATTTCGTCGTCGCTGCTGGGCGCGGTGAATTTCCTCGCCACCATCATTCAACTTCGTGCGCCAGGTATGACCTGGATGCGTCTGCCTTTCTTTGTGTGGGCCCAGTTCGTGACGGGCTTCTTGCTGCTCCTTGCGTTTCCGCCCCTGGAAGCCGCCGGCGTGATGCAGTTGATGGACAACCTTTTTGGCACCAGCTTTTTCCTCCCGACCGGTCTGGCCGTGGGCGGCAAACTGGCCGACATCAGCGGCGGCGGCAGCCCGCTGTTGTGGCAACACTTGTTCTGGTTTCTGGGGCATCCCGAGGTTTACGTGCTGATCCTTCCGGCGATGGGTATTGTTTGCGAGATCATCGCCAATAACACGCGCAAGACGATCTGGGGCTACAAGTCGCTCGTTTATTCCGTGCTGGCCATCGGTTTTCTGTCGTTCATCGTCTGGGCGCACCACATGTATCTGACCGGAATGGGCACAAAAATTTCCGCGTTCTTCCAAACGACGACGATGATCATCTCGATTCCGTCGGTGATCTTGCTGACGTGCTTTTTCATCTCGCTCTGGGGGGGCTCCATCCGGTTTAACACGCCGATGCTCTTCGCACTGGCGTTCCTTCCGATGTTCGGGATTGGCGGTTTGACCGGTCTGCCGCTGGGCCTCGCGGCGGCAGATTTGCACCTGCACGATACGTATTACGTCATTGCCCATTTCCACTACGTGGTCGCCCCCGGAACGATCTTCGCGATGTTCGCGGGTTTGTATTATTGGTATCCCAAAATGACCGGGCGGATGATGAATGAGTTTTGGGGTAAGGTACATTTCGTCGGCTCCTTCATCTTCATGAACGTGGTTTTTCAGCCCATGTTCTTCCAAGGCATGGCGGGAATGATTCGCCGCATGGCGGACGGCGGCGCCAATTATTCGGCGGCGCGTAATCCGGGTGCCATTGGCGGCTTGAGCGAATCGATGATGGGACTGCACACGGTCATCCTCTGGGGTGCGGTGGGCCTGGCGATTGCTCAAATCCCCTTCATCATCAATGTTTTTGTCAGCCTGAAGAACGGCAAGAAGGCCTGTGACAATCCCTGTGAGGCGACCACGCTTGATTGGCAGACGCCCACTCCGCCGCCGCACGGCATTTTCGCTCAGGCCCCGACGGTATGTCGGGGACCGTATGAATACAGCCAGCCCGGCGCGGCCAAGGATTTCACTCCGCAGAATCAGGCTTAAACCGAACTCAGAACATTCATGGAAATCCCCTATAATTCCCAGCCCCGCCCCGACACCGGCCTCTATAACGCAAAGATCGGTATTTGGCTGTTCCTCGCGTCGGAAGTAATGCTGTTTGGCGCCTTGTTCTCAGCCTACATCCTTCTGCGCGTCGGCGCCCTGCCGGAGAACTGGCCGCATGGCCTGCTTAACGTTCCCATTGGCACATTCAATACCATCGTCCTCATCCTCTCCTCCATCACGGTCGTGATGGCATGGGCGTCGTTAAAGATGAAGAATCTGGGCAAGTTCAAATTCTATCAGGCCATCACCGTGTTGTGCGCGCTGACCTTCTTGGGCATCAAATCCTTTGAGTATCGGGACAAGTTCACGCACTACGAAGTGTGGAAGACCGACGGCACCCGGATGACCGGCCACATCGAAGGCAAACCGATGTTCCTGACCCTGGCCAAGGTCAAAGCCGCCGGCAAAGAGAAGATTGAATTTGTGCCGGATGCGCATCACTACTCCGAAAGCATGAAGGCCCGGCATGCCGCCGGTGGCCACGCTGACCACAAGGCTGTAGAAATTCCGGTTGCAGAGATTAAGCGGCTCTCTGCCTTCGTCCCGGCCCACAGCACTTATTTTGCGGTCTATTTTACGCTGACCGCGCTGCACGCCTTGCACGTCTTGGGCGGAGCAATTGTGATCGGCTACCTATTCGGGCCGGGCAGTAAGATGTGGTATACCGACCCGGAACGCTTTACCAACCGGGTGGAAGTGGCCGGCCTTTTTTGGCACTTTGTTGACTTGGTCTGGATTTTCCTGTTTCCCGTCCTATACTTGCTTTGAAAGTTTATGAGCGATCATCCCTACGATATTTCCAAACACATTCGCGGCTACCTTATCATTGGTGGCACGCTGATGGTCGGTACCGTGCTGACGGTGCTGGCGTCCTATATTGACCTTGGCCACCACTGGAACATCGTGTTGGCCCTCGTCATCGCGACGGTGAAAGCCTCCTTGGTGGCGCTGTATTTTATGCATCTCATTTCGGAGAAGCAGATGATCTACACCGTTCTGGGGTTCACCGCTTTTTTCTTCATTGGTCTTATGGCCATCACCATAGCGGCCTACCATGATCACCCGGCGTTGACCACTATCCGCTGATATCATGTCCCTCAAAGCCTTCCACGTAATCTTCATCACCGCCGCCAGCGGACTGGCGTTCGGCTTTGGCTATTGGCTGCTGCGTGAATACCGTGGGCCTGGGGGCGCCACCAGCGATCTGATCTGGGCAGTAAGCGCGCTCGTCGCGGGCGTGGGCTTGCTGGTCTACGAAGGTTTTTTTCTGAAAAAACTCAAAAACGTAAGTTACCTGTGAACCGTCGCCCCGGAAAACTTCTCTGCCTCGTAAGCGCCCTGGTGGTCGCGGCGAAATCATCCGCCCTCGCCTGCGCCACTTGTTACGGCGCTTCGGACTCGCCGCTTGCGCAGGGCATGAACTGGGGCATTGCGACGCTGCTCGGCGTGATCGGTTGCGTGCTGGCGGGCGTCGTCGCCTTTTTCGTTCACGTCGGAGTCCGTTCATCGAGGTTGAACGCCGATCTACCCAATTTAACTGACAAAACCCCATGATGGATTTCTTCTCCAAACTGTTGTTCCTCCCTGAACTGGCCGGTGAAAATGGCAAGGCGGTGGATGAACTGATCATTTACGTTCACATCCTCATGGTCGCGCTGTTCATCGGTTGGTTCGCCTATTTCGTTTACACGCTCTGGCGCTTCAACGTGAAGCGCCACCCCAAGGCTGACCACGTGGGCGTCCGTAGTCACGCCTCCAGTTACATCGAGGTTGGGGTCGTGGTTGCCGAACTCTTTTTGCTCATTGGTTTCGCGATTCCGATGTGGGCCAAGGCTTCAAATGTGACGAAGATTCCCGACTACAAGGACGCCACCACCATTCAGGTCGTCGCGCAGCAGTTTGCATGGAATGCGCGCTATGCCGGCAAGGATGGAGTATTCGGCAAACAGGACATGACTCAGGTCGCCGAGAATAATCTTTTCGGGGTCCGTGCCGACGATGCCAACGGTAAGGACGACGTGCAGGTGCTGAATGAAATCCATGTCCCCGTTGGCAAACCCATCATCTGTTTCGTCAGTTCCAAGGACGTGATTCATTCCTTCAAAGTCATCGCCTTGCGCGTGACCCAGGACGCGATTCCGGGCATGCGAATTCCCTGCTGGTTCACCGCCACGAAGGAAGGCCGCTACCAGATCAACTGCGCCCAGCTTTGCGGCAACGGGCATTCGAGCATGAGCGGTGGTTTTCTTGTCGTCGAAAGCCCGGCCGCCTACGATAAATGGCTCGCCTCCAAGACGGGCGGCGCCATGATCCTTGAGTAGCAAATGGGCGTGTCGTCTCCGACCGGTGAGTTGCGGTGCTGCCCGGTTCGGTGACCTTGTCTTGGCTGCATCGTTGTAACCGGATATGGATCAAACCACGCAAAAAATTTCCCGGACGATTTGGGTCGGCGTCGGTTTGCTCATCGTCATCCTGGCCACGTCTTTCGTCCTCTCCCGCCTCCAAGGTCAACGCCGACCGGCATTGACTCTGCCGGTCATCGGCCCGGTCGCGGATTTCACGCTCACAAACCAGATTGGGCAACGCGTCACGCTTGCCGACCTGCGCGGCCGGCCATGGGTGGCCGATGTCATCTTCACCCGCTGCGGCGGTCCGTGCCCGCGCATGACAAGGCAGATGGAATCATTGCAGACTGCTTTGCCAGCGAAGAGTCGAGCCAAACTCGTCACGCTCACCACCGACCCAGAATTCGACACGCCCGAAGTTCTGCAAAAATACGCCACCCGCTTCAACGCCAGGGCCGACCGTTGGAATTTTCTGACGGGGTCGAAGAAGGAAATCGCCGCCTTGGGTATCGACAGCCTGAAACTCACGGCCGTTGAAAAAAAGCCGGAAGAACGCACGGATGCCGATGATCTGTTCATCCACAGCACCATCTTCGTTCTCGTGGACAAACAGGGGCGGTTGCGCGGTTCCTTTGAAACCGGTGGTGAAGGCGTGGAGTGGACGAACGTCCAACCCGCCATCCTCACCGCCATCCGCCAACTGGAGCGCGAACGGTGAATTTTACCGATCTGCCGCTGGTCAACGCCTGCCTCAACAGCCTGAGCGCCGTCTTGCTCGCGGCCGGCTTTGTTTTCATCAAACGCGGCCATAAGCTTGCGCATCGCAACTGCATGATCGCCGCACTGCTGACGTCGTCCGTTTTTCTCATCTCTTACCTCACCTATCATTACCAGATGAAGCAGGCTTACGGGGAAGCGCACACTCGATTTCTGGAGCCGGTCTGGTTTCGGCCCATTTACCTCACGATCTTATTGACTCACTTGCTGGGGGCGTTTGCCATCGTGCCGTTGGTGATCATGACAACTGTGCGGGCGTTGCGGGAACGTTTCGATGCGCACAAGAAAATCGCCCGCTGGACCTGGCCGATTTGGATGTACGTCTCGGTGACGGGCGTGGTGATCTATCTTTTGCTCTACCAAATCTTTCCCCAGCGGTAGGAAGGCCATTTTCCAGAGCTGGCGACTCCGTTCGTCCCCGTTCAGCTTTTGCGTGTCTCACTTCGTTGGTTCGGCTAGCCTCGGGCTGATGCGTCTTGGCTCGCTAGCTTTGCCCTCGAATTTGTTTCTCTCGCCGCTGGCGGGTTACACCAACCTGCCCTTCCGCCTTGTATTGCGCGAAGTCGGCGGCGTCGGGCTTTGCACTACCGACCTCGTCAATGCCCGTTCCTTGCTCGAAAAGAACCCTCGGGCGCTCAAGCTGATCGAAACCAACGCCGCCGATTCACCGCTCGCCGTCCAACTCTTCGGCAGTGTGCCGGACGAAATGCGCGACGCGGCGGCGTATCTCGAATCCATTGGCGTTGCGTCCGTTGACATCAACATGGGTTGCCCCGTCAAGAAGGTCTGCAAAGTTGGCGGCGGCTCGGCCATGATGACGGAACTCGACAAAACCACCGCCCTCGTTCGGGGCATGGTCAACGCCGTGAAAATCCCCGTCACTGCCAAGATGCGGCTCGGCTGGGACGACGAAAACCTGACTGCGCCCGATCTGGCCCGCGCATTGGAAGAGGTAGGCGTGGCGGCGATTTTTGTTCATGGCCGCACGCGCGCACAGGGCTTCGGCGGCACAGTCAACCTGGCAGGCATCCGCGCTGTGGTGGCGGCTGTTAAGGGCATTCCCGTCATTGGCAACGGCGATATCATCACGCCTCAAGCGGCGAAGAAGATGTTCGACGAGACCGGCTGCGCGGGTGTGAGCATCGGCCGCGGTGCGTTTTACAATCCGTGGATTTTCCAGCACACACTGCATTACTTGAAATCCGACGAACTCCTGCCCGAGCCCACCTTCGGCGAGCGAGTGCGCGTGATGTGCCGGCATCTGGACTTGATGGTGGAAGTGTTCGGGGAGGAACTCGGCTGCCGGATGTTCCGCAAAGTCGCGCCGTGGTATGCCAAGCGATTTGGACCGGCCAATGTTTTCAACAAGCGTGTTGTCCAAGTCGCCACCCGCGCGGAATTTCTCGCCGTGCTGGCCGACTACACCCGCTGGCGGGAGCAATTCCTCGATGAGCGCGGCGAACTGCTCCCGCGCTTCCAGCTCCCGCCGATGGTCGCGTCTTTCATGCAACCCGACGCCCCCGCCGTCGCCCGCCGTGAATCCATCCCCGTCCCGCAAGGACCCGTGGAAGTGTGGTGAACGGTTTGGCCCCCCATTTAACTCGTCCCTCGCCGCGCGAGCACGGCGGCGCCGGTGATGCCGGCGTTGTCGCCCAGTTTGGAGGCTTTGATCTCGATGCCGCTCATCGTGCCGGGCATGACATGCTCTTTGGCGGCTTTGATGAGCGTGGGCATCACCTCGTCCGCCAGCGCCTCGATGACGCCACCGCCGATGACCACGATTTCCGGGTTCAACACATTGATGAGATTGGCCACGCCGATACCGGCATATTCCGCCGCGGCTTCGACTACTTTGGTGGCCAGTTTGTCGCCGCGCCGGATTGCTTTCCGCAAATCGCCGCTGCGCATGTCGCTTAAGTCCTTGCCGAGCATGTCGGTGAGCATGGTTTCCTGACCGCCCTTCACGGCGGCTAGAATCTCACGGAAAATGGCCGTACGGCTGGCCAGAGCTTCAAAGCAACCGCGATTGCCGCAGCCGCATTTCGGGCCGTTGACTTCGATCACCATGTGGCCGATTTCGCCGGCGGTGAGGTTATGTCCGTGATAGAGGTCGCCGTTGAGAATCAGCCCGCCGCCGATGCCGGTGCCGATGAAAATGCCGATCAAATCGCGGGGCTTGGCTTTGTATTCCTGGTCGAAGACGCCGAGGGTGCAGACGTTGCAGTCGTTGCCGAGAAACACTGGCACGTCGAGAAGTTTCTCCAGATTCTTCTTGAGCGGCACATCCTTCCAACCGGTCATGTTGGGCGCAAAAATCACGCGGCCCGCCTCGGTATCCACGGCGCCAGGGGCGCCAATGCCGATGCCGCGAACCTGCGAGATACTTAGGTCGCACTCGTCCACGGCTTCCTTGACGCACCGGGCGATGCGATCAATCACCTCATCCACGCCGCGATCAGCTTTGGTGCTGAGTTTGGTGGTGCCCTTCAGTTCCAGTTTGGCGTTGAAGACGCCGGCCAGAATTTTTGTTCCGCCGAGGTCCACGCCCACGAAATACTCTTGGCTTGGGTTTTCAGGCATACGCGGGGATCATTCAATTAGTCAATCCGGTGGCCGGTGAGGACGGCGTCGGTTTTCTTGCGCAGTTCGGCGTTGATTTCCTCCACCGAGCGCTGGCCGTTGAGGATATGGAAGTCATAGGTGCGCTGCATCCGCTTGAATTCCTGGGCCATCAGCGCCTGGTATTTCAGGAAACTGTCGAACAGGTCGCGGGCGAGGCCAAGGTCCATGCCGCTTTCCCAATAATCGAGCGCGGAATACTTGGCAAACGCGCGTTGCACGAGTTCCTCCGGCGCAACGTTGAGATAAAAAACCGCATCGGGCACAAGCGCCATGCCGTACAAATTCTTCAGCCACACCTCGTCCATGCCCCGCACCATGTCACGCGCCATGAGGGTGTAAATATAGCGGTCGGCCAGCACCATCTGGCCGGCGCGCAACGCGGGGAGAATGATGTTCTCGAGTTGATCGGCGAAGTCGGTGGCGTAAAACAAACTGAGCGTCGTGCGGCTCAAAATATTTCCCTGTTGCGCCTTGTCGAGTTCTTCACTCACGAGCGACGAACGCTTGAGACCCACTTGCACGGTCGAATGACCGTTGCCTTCGAGCCATTCGACGAGCCAGCGGATTTGGGAGGAACGCCCGGAGCCATCCGCGCCTTCCACCACGATGAGCCGGCCGGCGAGTTTTTCCACATCCACACCGGGGATGCCGTGGCCGTAAAAGCGGCGGGGAGTCTTCTGCGGCACAATGACGCGCTGATTCCGGGACCGTTTCATGGCGTTGGCGGTGGGCATGGCGTTCAGGCGGGCGGAGTTTTCTTTCGGGCAAAGGTCGTCAGGTCCAGTTTTCCGGCGACCAGCGAGCGCACAATGTTTTGCTGCGCCTCAATGCTGGTATTGGCGTCCATGAGCAGGAAGTTGAACTCCGAACTCATCGCCAGATATTGTTCCAGAATGCGGCCTTGGAAAATCCGGAAGCTCTCGTACGGATCCGGGGACAGATGCAGGTCCATGCCCGCCTCGAAATACTTCAACTGCGGGCGGCCATCGAGAATGCGATTAAGCGAGACCTCGAGATCGGCTTGAAAGAAGAAGGTCAGGTCGGGCAAGGCGGCAAAGCTGTAAATGTCCCGCACCCATTGGGGCGGACAGCCCCGCACGATGTCGCGGGCGTAGGCGGTGAACACGTAGCGATCGCACAACACCAGATAGCCGGCGCGCAGCAGCGGCACGAGATGTCGTTCGTAGCGATCTGCAAAGTCGGTGGCGTGAATGAGGCTGAAGGTCGTGGGCGTGAGCAGTTCCTGTTTTTTGCCCTTGCTCGTCGCGGATTTTACCAGCTCGGACGAATTCCATTCGCTGAAATAGACCTTGAGGCCCTGCACTTCCAGCCAGCGTTTGAGCAGATAAATCTGCGTGGATTTGCCGGAGCCGTCGAGGCCCTCGACGGCGATCAAGCGTCCGGGAAAGCCGAGTTGGGCGAATGTTTTCATTGCGCGAAGCCAAAGTAACCGCGTAGACAGGATCACACAAGCGCAACCATGAACTGGTTTTACGCGGCTAGCGCTTTGCGTTTCCAAGACAATGTTTTTCCGGCTCACGGAATTCGTTCTCCCCAAACGTAGGCGAAAAGTGCATCCTGCCGCGCAGCATCGGAATGAAACCCTGCCCCGCAGACACCGGACTCGTGCACGCCGCCAAAGCCGGCGACCTCGTGGCATTTGAGGCCTTGACCACGCGGCACGAGCGGCAGATTTATTCGCTCGCCTATCGCATGCTGCAAAATCCGCAGGATGCCGAGGACGTGACGCAGCAGGCCTTGCTCAGCGCGGTGGAAAACCTCGCGCAGTTCCGGGAGGAATCGAGTTTCGGCACCTGGCTCTATCGAATCGCCACGTTTGCCGCGCTCAAAGTCATCCGCAAACGCAAGGGCCTCGCCACCGTCTCGCTCGAGGAAGCCACTGAGCCGCGCGAAGATTACGATTCCATTCCGCACCCGGAATACATTGCCGATTGGAAGCAATCCCCGGAGCAATTGGTCGAGCGCAATGAAACGCAACGCCTGCTGGATGAGGCGCTGGCGCAACTCGACGAAAAACATCGGCTCGTGTTCGTGCTCCGCGATGTCGAAGGCTTGTCGGTCAAGGAAACCGCGGCCGCGCTCGATTTGAGCGAAGCGAACGTAAAAGTGCGCCTGCTCCGTGCCCGGCTGCAATTGCGCGAGCACCTCACCCGCACTTTGGGCGATCCCGCCACGCGCATCGAACGCGGCCCGCATTCCCATGAGTGACGCGCCTCCGACCAACCCCTTTTTGGCCCGCGGCGGTGCGTGGGTCATCGTGCAATCCGTATTGATGACCGCGGTCATTGTGCTGGGTGTGGTCTTTCACGGCGATTGGACGCGCGTCCCGGTGATCGCAACGGGCGCGCTGTTGTTCGTGCTGGGCGGCGTGTTCGGCATTGCCGGGGTCGCGGTGCTGGGGCGCAATCGCACCCCGTATCCGCAGCCGCGGGTCGGCTCGGAACTGGTGCAGCACGGCATTTACGCCCGCGTGCGGCATCCGCTCTACACCAGCGTCATGCTGGCGTCGCTCGGGTGGGCGTTGATCTGGCAAAGCGGGCCGGCGTTCGTTGCCGCCCTGGCGTTGCTCCCTTTTTTCCAGGCCAAGGCCCGCCGCGAGGAGCAGTGGCTGAGCGGTCAGTTCCCCGGTTACCCGGATTATGCGCGGCGCGTGCCCCGCTTCCTGCCGCGCCTGGGGCGAACGGTGAATTTGGTTTGTAACTTTTGACCCCCACCCGGCTCAGTGAAAACCAGACAGCCATGAAGTGTGAAGAGTTATTGAAGATGTTGAACGAATACGTGGATGGCACGGTGGACCCGGCCATCGGCGAGGAGTTCGAAAAGCACATGACGGGCTGCAATCCTTGTCAGGTGGTCGTGGATAACATCCGCAAGACCATCACCGTCTACAAAAACGGCCAGCCGTATGCGTTGCCGGTCGCGTTTCGCTCCCAACTTCATGCCACGCTTCGGGAGCGCTGGCTGGCCAAGCATCCGGTCAAATGAAAAACCTGGCGTCGTGGCTGATTTTGCTGCTGCCATTGTTGGCGAGCTGTTCGAAAACTCCGGAGCCGACCGCGCCACCCGCAGCCGCACCGCCCGTCGCCTTGTCCGCGGAAGTGCGAAATGCCGCGGTCCAACGCGGGAAAGCCATCGCGGCGGAAACTTTCAGCCTGCTCAGTTCCAATCTTCAGTCCGCGATCCAGTCCGGCGGCGTCAGTAACGCGCTGCCCTTCTGTTCCCTGGCCGCGTCGCCGCTCACCGCGGGCATGGCGGGCAAACACGGCGTCACTCTCCGGCGCGTCACGCACAAGCCCCGCAATCCCGCGGCTCGGGCCGATGCGACCGAGCGGGCAATCCTGAATCAATTTGCCGCCGCGTTGACCGGCACGAACCCGCCGCCGCCGTTGGTGACCAATCTCACCACGGGCTCGGTAACGTTCTTCGCGCCCATCTTGCTGGACAACGAGCTTTGCCTGAAATGTCACGGCGCGCCCGGTCAGGACATTGCGCCGGAGAACGTCGCAGTGATCCAGGCACTGTATCCGCAGGACGAAGCGACCGGTTTCAAGCTGGGCGATTTGCGCGGCGCGTGGCGGATTGATATTCCGCTGGCCCGTCTGCCGTAAGGGCTCGCGCCGGCTTCAATATCCTTGAAGTAGAACACACGCAGTGCCGCTTCGGCTGACGCAGGATCGGTCGTCAAATGCCACCTTGGGCTATGCTTACCCGGCCAAGTGCCCACTCCCCATTTCCTTCAACTGATCAGCAGTAACCGCGGCGGCTGGCCGGGCAGGGTTGCGGGCGCGCGGTGGATGCAAGGCGGGACGGGGCTGCCGGGATAGTCCACCGCGATGCGCCAGAGGTTACCCCGGCCGAAGGAAAAAGGCTGCGCGGACGGGACAGCAGCGTAGTGGAGGTCGTAGCAGTTTTCGTTCAGGTATTCGCGGAAGGCGTCGCTGTCTTCGCCGCCAAAGCGCCGCAGGAGTTCGGCGCGGGTGGCGGGGATGTCCACGCGTCTTAGCGCCTCGTCGTTGCGCAAGCCCTCGCTGGCCGGCCCGTGATAGGTGCAAAGATAAGTATCGGCCTCCACCGTGGCGCTGTCGGTGTGAAAGGAGAAGACGTCGGTGGGCACGGGGCCTGGATTCTCGTCGCGAGGGTAGCGGTTGATGCAGTTGAGGGCGGGATCAAGGCCGCGCTCCCGGAGCAGGCGTTGGTCTGCCAGGAGAATGTCGATGGCAACCCGGCCCGCGGCACTCACGGGAAGGGCCAGCAGTCGGGTGTCGTCGAGGCTGATGATCCCCTCACTGCTACCGAGATGTTCCACGACTTCGCCGAAATCGCCCGGTAGCGTCCGCTCCCAGCAGAGGGCGTTGACGCCGTCGGCGAAAGGGGTCGTGACCAGTTCATGGAAACTTTTCGCCCGTTTGATGCGGGGGTAATCGGGCGGCTGGAAGGACGGGCGGCTCGACATGCTGATCTTCGGCGTCGGCGTGGCGCTCATCTCAAAACGTAGCGCCCAGTCTTCAGCGTGCCGACCCGCTTGACTAGGCCGGCCTTCACCAGCGGACGCAGCATGTCCATCGCGCCTTGCTTGGAAACTTTCAATGCTGCCCAGAGTTCAGGTGGCGTCATTCCGCCACTTTTCCCGAGCAGCTTGAGCAACTGTTCCTGACGCGGGCGGAGCACCACTTTCGCTCGCGCCGTGGAAATCGAGAGCTGCCCCATCCGCTCCCAGACCCGCTCCAGCGTTTGCCGCAAACCCTCGGCGCAATACTCCAGCCACGAAGTCAGGTTGTCGCCCGCCCGGCGCACCGTATCCAGCGCCGTGTAATAGCGCGGACGATCCTCCCAGTAAAATTCGTCCACGGCGAAAATGTGATGGGAATCAAACCCGCGCCGATAAAGCTCCCACAAGGCCAGCGCCCGGCCCGCCCGCCCGTTGCCGTCGGCAAACGGATGAATCGTCTCGAAGCGATGATGCACGATGGCCGAACTCAACACCGGCGAGAGTCCGGGCGCTTCCTTGTTCCACCACTCCAGTAACTCGAACATCAGGCCCGACACAGCCTCCGGCGGTGGCGGCACGAACTGTC
>JANOHH010000457.1:0-8052 GCA_031406395.1 Verrucomicrobiota bacterium
GGGGGCAAGCCGCTCGCGCACTAGCCTGACTTCCTGAAGAAATGAAGCAAAACATCAACTTTGCTGGTGTTTTGCTTCATTTCTTCAGGAAGTCAGGCGAGGAAACCTACTCTCTAACACGACGCAGGGAAGCCAAGGTCATGCTCCCTTTACCGCCACGAAATCATATACGCGCCTTGGGCGTAGTTGCGGGTCTTGAGGATCAGCCGCTGATCTTGGGCATCAAACCGCCACCCGTCACCTTCGGGCAGGTTTTTACCATCGAGAGTGATGCCGACGGGCTTTTCTTTGGCGGCGATGCGGAGGATGTGCGGCGCGTGTTTCCCGGAGAACTCGATTCTTAGCGACGGGCCGGCATCCACCTTCACGGTGGTGGCTTCGGGTTTCGGATGGGTTTCCGGATGCCACAGGGTGAACTCGCTTCGGCCCTTCGGATAGATGAGCCAGGTTGTGAACTCCGCCGAGTCCTGGTCGCCGAGTCCCGTGTAGGGGCGTGTCACCTTGAGGGGCACGATGGCGCCGTCGCGAATAAAGACCGGAAACTCATCCAGCGGGAAATCGCGGGCGAGTTGCTGTGGGCCTTGGAGGACTTCGCGGTCGTCAAACAGGTAACGCCAGCTGCCGGGCGGCAACGACACCGTGCGTGTGAGCTTGTCCTCATGAATCGGGGCGACCAGGAAATCGTTGCCGAACAGATAATGGAATTTTCCGTGGGCCAGCGGTCGCATCAGTGGCGGGCCGCCATTGTGGCAAATGACGACATGCGAATACATGTAGGGCACAAGTTCGGTGTGCAGCCACGAGAACTTGCGGACGATCTCCAGCTCCGGTTGCGTGCGTTTCCACAGCCGGCGTTCGCCGTGGCCGCCATTGAGAAAGAGTCCGCAGAACGTCGAGAATTGCGCCCAACGGATATAGATGTTCGGTGCGATGGAGTCGTCGTTGGTGGAGTTGAATTCGGTGGTAGGGCGCGTCACTCCTTGCGTGCCGTCGTCAGTTTGATCCGCTGCGGCGCGCACGGAGTGACGCGCCCTACCTTCAGCGTTATGGGACGTGACGCGGTTCGTGGAAGTCCACCCGGCGAGTAGCGCGGCCGTGGCCGGGCCGACGTCGTCGGGATTGCTGCGGCCATGGTAACCGGCGACGTCGCTGCCGATGACGCAATAGCCGAGGCGTGCGCTGCCGAGAATGTCACTGATGGCCCCCTCGATGCCGCGATCCTTGTAATTCCAAGTGTGCCGATTGTCGCCCACCCAGGTAACGGGCGCAGCGTCGAGCGGCGCAAAGCCCTCGGGATGGCTCCACGGTTGATCCAGCGCGCGAACCAAAGTGACGAATTCGGGATTCTGGGTCAGGCCGTGTTGGTATTCATCGCGGGCGTAGTGGTCCATGTATTGGCGCGTGGTCATCCAACCGGAATGAACTCGATTAAAGGGAACCGGGAGTTTGCCCAGCCGACCGGAAAAAAACGTGTCGCAGCCATCGAGTTTCCAGCCATCCACGCCCCAATCGAACATCTGCTGCTGCAGACCGCGCCACCATTTCATGGCCTCGGGATTTGAGTAGTCAATGAAGCCACCTTTGCCTTTCCACCATTTTATTTGTGCGCCGGCGGCCAGGAAACCATTGGTCCGCGCTTCGTCATAGAAAGCCTGGGAATCAGTGATCTTGGTATCCTTGCTGTAGCTGTCCACCATGCAAGTCATCCAGAGAACTACGCGGTAACCTTTGTTTTGCAGGTCGCGGAAAAACTTCGCCGGCTCGGGGTAACGATCCTCATCCACCTTGAAATCGTTGTAGCGCTCGCTCCATGCACTATCAATGAGGATGGTCCGCACCGGGAGGTCGTGTTTTGCATAGCCATCCAGCAACTCCTGCACAAAGTCGGCGGTGTGGACGTCGTCTTCCCACAGCCAGCATTCGAGCGCCCACGGTGGGGTGAGCGGCACGCGACCATGCCGCGACTGATTGAACGGAATGCCCCAGAAGGGGAGCACGTAAACGAAATAAATCAGCGCCACCACCACGAGCAGCAGGACAAGCAGAGCCCGGCAGATGCGGAACAGCCAGCCGCGTTTCCTTTTGCCGGGGTTACTGGACATCGGGAGGTTTACTTGTTCGCCAGCTCGAGTGCCATCTTCCGGATTAGCTCATCAAAATAATCCGGTACGTTCGGCCCAAAGAACGACATCGTCCGCGGCTCGTAGCCTTCCAGGTGATAATAGCGCGGGGAAATAACGTAACCGATGTAGTCGCCGTTGAAGCTGGTGACGACCGCGCGGTGGCCCCGGATCTGCATGAAATCTTTTATGCCCAGCGCCAGTTCACCGCTGAAATCACAGGGAGTGGAAATCCAAACCACGTCGTTAAGCCGGAACGCCTGAATGAAACTATGTTCTTTGACGGGCAACAAACGCTGAGCGAGCCACGGGCGGAGGCGGAGGCCGTCGCTTACGCGCACGTTGAGGGGTGGCAGGGATAAATCGAGCCCCAACATTCCGAATGTGATGGCGTTCGTTAACGGAATTTTCGGTAGTTGTTCGAGCAGTTCCTGAGCGAGGGCCTGGCCCATCCGCTCGGCACCGGCGAACCCCTTTCCCCCCGACACGGGGCTGTGGCTGCCGCAGCCGCCGGCTAGGAAGACGGCCGGGCCGCCGGTGGCCTGCTCGACCGATCGTTGCCAGCAGCCGGGGTAATCGGCGCTGAATTCCATCATGTCGCCCCCGAGAACCGTAGCGTGGGCGGCGAAGCTCCCCAGCACGGCGAGCTTGCCGTCGTTTTGCTTCAGCACGACGTAGCTGAACTCCGGATCCACTTTGC
Source organism: Verrucomicrobiota bacterium (assembly GCA_031406395.1). Classification (GTDB taxonomy): domain Bacteria; phylum Verrucomicrobiota; class Verrucomicrobiia; order Limisphaerales; family JADLHS01; genus JADLHS01. The sequence continues at coordinate 2,821 of JANOHH010000457.1, forward strand.
CCAGTTCACCCACCAAACGATTTCGCACAAACTCCGGCGCGGAGAAGCGGCCGTCGCCAAACGTGGCGGGTCTGAGATCGGCGATGGCATCCCGAACCGCGCTCACGATCCGGTCGGCAAACCAGACGCGCGCACCAGGTTGAAAACCGCCGGCAAAGGCCTCCGCGACCATGCCCTCGCCCCAGCCACCGAGACTGCAATGGGTGTGCGTGGCGCTGAGATAAATCTGTTCGCGCGACAACTTCAATTCCGCTTCGATGCGGCGCATGGCGGCTTCGGTCACTTCGGTTGGAATGATCAACGCGTCCGCGCCGAGCATGACCCCCAGTCGATTGCCCACGCGCACGGCCACCGCTTTGACATAGAGATCGTCATGAACACCCGTGGCGGGTTTTCCGCGGCGGTTGCCGTAACCGGCGAGCGGCAGGGAGCGGAATTGACCTTTGGTTGGATCGTCCGTTAGAGCGTTGACGGTGGGCGTTAGCAACGCGCGACCAAAGCCCGCCTTCAACTCGCCGTGGACAATCGTGTTGGTGACCAAGCTGGCGCTCAATCGGGCCGACGTCTCGCCGCAGTACGACGACCGAAAGTAAGGGCGGTGGTCAACGTCATCGAGACATAGGATCAGCGCCAGGACAATGAGCGCCGCCAGTCCGAGCGAGAGGCGGAGGAGAATCCGCAGAAGTTTTTTCACAGCGCGAGCGTAAGCTGGTGCGGCCAATTTCAAAGTTCAAAGTGTTGTCGCTTTGGTCGAGGAAGGAACCTTTTGTCTAAAGCAGCGCCAAGGCCGTGGCGACGTCGACGACAAGAAACCGCTCCCAAGAGGATGAAAAAGAAAGGCGCCATTGTTCTTTGGTGATTGAGTGAAGCAGAGCTTTTCTCAAAAGAATCCGCATTCGCACCGTAAAATGGATTTGAGGATTTGGCGGTAGATTCTTCCTGTCCGCCCCGCGCAACCTCTGCCCCCGGGGCAAGCCCCGAGTCGCGGCTGGGGAATGTTTTGGGTTGAAGAACGATGAATCTCCGGCATCTTCCCGCCGACAGTTGCGCCTCTGAAACTATGAAAATTGCCATCGTGGGTTTGGGTTACGTCGGTTTGCCGTTGTGTTTGCAGTTTGCTCGGAACGACGTGGACGTCATCGGTCTGGACATCGATGCTTCCAAAGTTCAAAACATTAACGCCGGGAAAAGCTACATCGAGCACATTGACGGCGAAGCCATACGAAGCGCGGTCGCCGCGGGGCGGTTGACGGCTTCCGCGGATTTTGGTCGCGTCAAGGAGGTCGAAGCGATCATCATCTGCGTGCCGACGCCGTTGAACAAGAATCGCGAGCCAGACATTTCCTACATCATCAAGACCGGCGAAGCCATTGCGGGCCACCTGCAAAAAGGAACGCTGGTGGTCCTGGAGTCCACGACGTATCCCGGCACGACCGATACCGATTTGCGCGAGGTGCTGGAAAAGGGATCAGGGCTCAAGGCTGGGAGTGACTTTCACCTGGCGTTTTCACCCGAACGCGAAGACCCCGGCAACCCGGACAGCAAGGTGGCGAAGATTCCGAAGGTTATTGGCGGTTTCACACCGGTCTGTCTGGAAAAAACCAAAGCGCTTTACAGTAAAGCCATTCAAACCCTGGTGCCGGTTTCTTCCTGTCGCGCCGCCGAGGCGACGAAGCTGCTCGAGAATATCTTTCGCAGCGTCAACATTGCGCTGGTCAATGAGCTTAAACAAGTGTATGGCGCGATGGATATTGACGTGTGGGAAGTCATTAACGCCGCGAAGACCAAGCCCTTTGGGTTCATGGCGTTTTATCCCGGACCGGGTTTGGGCGGGCATTGTATCCCGATTGATCCGTTCTACCTGACATGGAAGGCGCGCGAGTACGGCCAGAACACCCGCTTCATCGAACTGGCGGGCGAAGTCAATACCGCGATGCCGACGTTCGTCCTCCATCGGGTGGCGGACGCCTTGAATACCCGAAAAAAATCCTTGAACGGCAGCCGCGTGCTGATCCTTGGTTTGGCCTACAAAGCCAACGTTGACGATGCCCGTGAATCACCCAGCTTCCAATTGCTCGACTTGCTCGAGCAGCAGGGGGCGCACGTGGCCTACCACGATCCGCATGTGCCGGTCATCCCGTCCACGCGCGAGCATCCCCACTGGGCGGGGCTGAAATCCGTGGAGTGGAATCGGGAAACAGTTGCCAGTTTCGATATGGTGCTGATCGCGACGGCGCACAAGGCGGTGAATTATCAGGAGCTCGCCGATTGGGCGGCCGGGATCGTGGACACGCGCAATGCCATGGCGGGCTGCCAGGTTCCGCCCGGCAAATTGTGGAAAGCCTGACATGACCCGCTTCGACGAGCTGAGAGGTGAGCTTTCGGCCGCGCCCAGAAAATGGCTCGTCACCGGTGTTGGTGGTTTCATTGGCTCAAATCTGCTTGAAGCCCTGCTCAAGCTGGATCAAGTCGTTATTGGCCTCGACAACTTCGCCACCGGCAAACGCGGAAATCTGGAGCAGGTGCAGGCGCTGGTCACGCCAGCGCAATGGAATAAATTCCATTTTTTCGAAGGCAGTATTTGCGATTCCGCGATCTGCCGGCGGGCGGTTGAGGGCGTGGATTTTGTGTTGCACCAGGCGGCGTTGGGTTCCGTTCCGCGCTCGATGTTGGAGCCGCTCGGAGCGCACGAGGCGAATGTCACCGGATTTCTTACCATGCTCGACGCCGCCCGCAATGCGCGGGTGAAACGGTTTGTCTATGCGTCCAGCAGTGCGGTCTATGGCGATGAACCGGGCCTACCAAAAGTGGAAGCCAAGATCGGCCAAGTGCTTTCGCCCTATGCCGGCACAAAATTGATCAACGAAGTTTACGCCCAGACCTATGCCAAAGCGTACGGCTGTGATTCCATCGGCTTGCGCTACTTCAACGTGTTCGGCCCGCGCCAGGATCCCGATGGCGCCTACGCGGCCGTGATTCCCAAGTGGATCGCCGCCCTCCTGCGGCGGGAACCGGTTCAGATCAACGGCGACGGGGAAACGAGCCGGGATTTCTGTTTCGTGGCCAATGTCGTCCAAGCCAACTTGCTCGCTGCCGCGACCGCGAATCCCGACGCAATCAACCAGGCGTACAATATCGCCGTGGGTGAACGCACGACGTTGAACGAATTGTTCCAGTTGCTGCAAAGTGGATTGCGTCGCCGCGATCCCGCCCTGCCGGAACAGTCGCCGCAGTACAAGGACTTTCGGGCGGGCGACGTGCGCCATTCCTTGGCGGACATCAGTAAAGCGCAAAGCCGACTCGGCTACGTCCCCAGCCAGAAGGTGCGTGACGGATTGGACCGGGCGCTGGAGTGGTATTGCCACAACGTCGGCTGAAGGGCGCTGTATTCCGAAGCAGGTGGGCAGGCTGCCAAGGCGGTGAGAGCTATTTCCCCAGACAGAACTGGCGGAAGATGGAGTCCAGCAAATCTTCCGTGGTGGTTTTGCCCACGATTTCGCCCACCGCATTGGCGCCGAGGCGCAGGTCAAGCGCAATGAACTCGAGCGATGCGTCGGCGCGCAAGGCATCCAAAGCAAGGGACGTACTGTCGCGGGCGCGGCGCAGGGCATCTTGATGGCGCGAGTTAATTGTCACCTGGGCCATTTCGTTCGTGATCGCTCCAGACCAGACGAGGGACTTGATGGCGTCCTTGAGGATCTCAATCCCCTGACCCGTGGTGCAGGAAACATCCACCACGATCGAATTGGTAGGGCGCGTCACTCCGTGCGCGCCGTGGTTTGCCGGCGGTGCAGTTGCGTTCGGCGGGCAGGGGACTGGTCGCCCTACCTTGGGATCGAGAGGTAACTCCAAACGCACTGGCAGGTCGGCTTTGTTGCGCACCAGAATCCGCTTCTTGCCGGCGAACTCGGCGAGGAAAATTTCGTCCTCAGCCGTAAGCGGCTCGGAGGCATCGAGGACATGCAGGATGAATTCGGCGCGCGCGAGGGATTCGCGACTGCGACGGATGCCTTCGCTCTCGATCTCGTTTTGGGCTTCCCGCAAGCCCGCCGTGTCAATGAACACCACCGCGATGCCACGCACGTTGGCGGTTTCCTCGATCGTGTCGCGGGTGGTGCCGGCGATGTGCGAGACGATGGCGCGATCGTGGCCGAGGAGTTGATTGAGCAGGCTGGATTTGCCAGCATTGGGCCGGCCCACGATGGCGCTTCGGATGCCGTGGCGTAAAATCTGGCCCTCATTCGCCGTGCGGAGCAGTTCATCCATGAATGCGATACCGCTGGCCAGTTGATGTTCCAGTTGGGTGCGGGTGTTGGGCGCAATGTCTTCCTCGGGAAAATCCAGGTGAGCTTCAATGTGCGCCAGGGTGTGCATCAAGTCGTCGCGCAGTTTATTGATGCGGGCGGAAAGCTTCCCGGCGAGCTGCTCATTGGCCGCGCGCAAGGCGAGGTCGGTCCGCGAATGAATCAAGTCGGCCACGGCCTCGGCTTGCGTGAGGTCAAGCCGGCCGTTGAGGAAGGCGCGTTGGGTGAACTCACCGGGCAGGGCGAGGCGGGCGCCGCTTTCTAACACGGTGTCGAGGACGGTTTTGGTTGCCAGAATGCCGCCGTGACACGTGATTTCCACGACGTCTTCGCGGGTGTAGGTACGCGGGGCGCGCATCACGGCGCAGAGAACTTCATCCACCGTCTGGCCTGCGCGGACAGCCTTGCCATAATGAATCGTGTGACTGGCGGCAGTGCTGGGTTTGACTGAATTGTTTCCCAAGGGAACAAAGGTCTTGTCCGCCACCGTCAGCGCGTGGGCGCCGGAAATGCGAATGACCGCCAACCCGCCCTCCCCGAGCGGCGTGGCAATGGCGGCAATGGTGTCGTCGAACATTCGGTGAGGTTACAGCTTGGAAGTTAAGGGTGGCAAGCGGTGCTGGGCGCAGGTCGTTCGCGTCGAAATAGTCGGTTTGCCTCAGCGCAGACAGCCACCCTTCTGGATTTCAGCGTAATGACCTTCCAACCACTGGCGCGCCTTCTCGTAACTTTTTCTCTGCATATAGTGCAGTAGATCGGGGGAGGTTCCCCGGGGCAACTGGTCCGCGAGGGCCTCAATTTGCTGAAAGAGCGGAAGGAGATTCGATTTCGGATTGGCCGTGGGCATGGCTTTCACCGTGGCTTCGAGTTTAACCAACTGTTCGAGAATGTCGTGCTCCAGCGTCGTCATGGCGACTGAATAACTGTT
>JANOHH010000211.1:0-1299 GCA_031406395.1 Verrucomicrobiota bacterium
GGGAGAACCGCCCGCCCGCCCTTAGGTCCTGGGGTCCATTCCACAGGCTCCTCCGCAAAGGATCACCGATGAAGTTGCCGACGCTGTCCATCATCATCCCGAACTACAATCACGGGCATTTCTTGCCGGTGGCGGTGAACGCCATCCTAAAACAGTCCGCCCAACCCCTTGAGGTAATCATCATTGACGACGGGTCCACCGACGACAGCGTGGAAGTCATTCAAGCGCTGGCCGGGCAGCATCGGGTGATTCAGTTCCACCAGAACGAAAAAAACCAAGGGGTCCTACCCACGGTCAACCGGGGGATTGATCTGGCTCGGGGTGAGTACGTTTTCCTTTCGAGCGCAGACGATGAAATCCTGCCGGGGTTTCTGGAGAAATCATTGCAGATTCTGACGCAGCATCCCCAAGCCGGGCTGAGTTGCACCATCGGTCACTGGCGGGAGGAAGCCACCGGGCTGCATTGGCACATGGGCGTGGGCATGGCCGAAACACCTTCGTATTTGTCGCCGCAACGAATGGTGGAGCTGGAACGAAAGGGGCGACTGTTCATTCCCGGCCATACAACCATTTTGAAGCGAGAGGCATTGATCGAGGCGGGGAAACTCATTCCCGAATTGAAGCTGGCCGTGGACTGGTTCATCGCTTATGTCATCGGTTATCGCCATGGCATTTGCGTCGTGCCGGAACCGCTGGCGGTATTGAAAATCCAGCCCAAGTCCTACTACAAACGGTTGCGCCAGGATACCAAGACCTACCGCGAAGTGCTGGCGGTCATGGTGGAATTATTGAACCAGCCGGGTTTTCGGGATGCCGCCGTGCCGATACAGGAAGGCGGGTCGCTGTACATTTTTGGGTGGCCAATGCTAAGAGTCCTGCTGAGCCGTCCGGCCAACCGCCGTTTTTTCACGCTGAACTTTCTCCGCAAATGTCTCTGGCATTGCGCCAAGCTGATGCTGAAAAAAATCACCCCGGTGTTCCTAGGCAACCTCTATCTTCGCTTCGCAGACTACCGCGCGCGGGCGCCCAAGCCCGTTACACATTGAACTGCGCCACGTCGCCGAAGCCCGCCGCAGCGGCCTACCGCGACACGACGCGATAGAACCGGCCTGCGAATTGAGGTGCGTTCACGTCCTCGAACGCGAACTCGCTCTCGCCAGTCCGCCGCGCCAGGCCGATGGCCTCCCAATGCACAAAGTCTATCGAGGCCTCGACTATATAGAACCGGCCAGGGAGCGCGGACAACTCCAACTTGAATTTCCCGTCATGCTGCCGGTGCGCCTTTCGGATCTTGACCGG
>JANOHH010000583.1:0-1067 GCA_031406395.1 Verrucomicrobiota bacterium
GCAGTTCGAGCGAGAGGATGTCCACCTTTTCCACCACCGGATAAACAAATGTGCCGCCGCCCTTGACGATGCGGAAACCGCGCGTGCGGTCCGTGCCGTCGGGGTCGGTGAAGCGGTGTTTGCGCCCGGACACCACGAGCACTTCGTTCGGCCCAACTTTGGTATAACGGCTCAGCACGACCGCGAAACCAATGAAGACCACCAGCACGATGACGACGATGGCGATCAGGATTATTCCACCAGAAACGATTGGGCCGGCTTGGGCAAGCATGGGAATTGGATTCATAGAGTTTGGATTTAGTTTGGGTTGAACCTGCGGAAATCAATCCGTCGGGGCGACGTAAAATTGCGAGCCGACCACGCGGGTGATGCGGACAAGTTTGCCATTGGCCATGGAGGTCGCGCCGTCTTCCAGCCGTGCGGGCGCCGTGTAACGTGATCCAGACTGCACGTAGGCAATTTCACCGACGCCATTGGCTGGAATCGGCGTAATAATCGTGGCGGTAAGGCCAGCCAGGGTGCCCACTTTCGATTCGCTGGAGCTCTGGGTATGGCTGAACAGCGATCGCAGCACCAACAGCACGCCGCTGGCAATGGCAAATCCACCCAGCACGGAGAGTGGCGCACTGATGATCGGGGGTTTGGTCGCTGGGAATTGCGAAAGAATAATGCCGAAGCCGCCGAAGGCCGTGACAAAGGAGGCGATGATGGTCGGGCTGAGCACGGAAACGCCCGGCATGTCGCTGCTATCCACGCCGGCTTCGGCGTGCCCCCCGCTGCCATCCAGGTGGCCTTCATGGCCGCCGCCAAACACATGGCCCAGGAACGCGCTGATGAGGGTGAAGACAAGTCCGGCCCCGAGGCAAATAATGTAGATGAGCATGGTCATAAGTTTTGTTCGGTTGCTCCGCTCAGAGTAAAAGCGTAACGACACACTCTAGCAAGCAGGAAACGAGATCAATCACGGCGCCGGCATCGGCCCACCCGAACGACGACGATTCGCTTGCGTTCGAGCGTTCGCAGGTGGTCAGGTTAAGACCGTCGCGGTTCATACTCCGCGAGCATCA
>JANOHH010000587.1:0-2564 GCA_031406395.1 Verrucomicrobiota bacterium
CGTCACCCTCTCACGTCAAATTTGGCTGCCCCGTCATGAGTAACTCAATTCGCGAATTCGTCGAGCACCTGCCCATTGTGGATGTGCATGAGCATCATCTCCCCGAGGTCATCCTCCAGCGCGAGGTCAATCTCCTGCAACTGTTCCAGCAAAGCTACGCCGGCTGGGCGCAGGCCCGGCCCTATTGCTTGCCGTCCGAATCGCGCGAGGCGGACCCAATGCTCGCGGCCGCCGGCCCGACGACGTGGGAAGCGCTCGCGCCGTTTCTGGATCATAGCGGCTCGAACTTCTTCGTCCGGAACATGGTTCGCGCCGTGGGCGAACTGCATGGCAGTGGCGAAACGGAGATCACGCGCAACAACTGGCAGGCCCTTGACGCTTCCGTTCGGGCCGCCCATTGCCGGCCCGAGTGGCAGCACGAAGTCCTGAACCGCGCGCGGATCACTACGGTCATCACCGACGCCTACAACGACCCGCTGCTGGATCCCCGGCCGACGCTCGGGGCAAATTACCGTTCCGTGATGCGCACCAATTCGCTCGCGCTCGGCTGGCATCCCGATTCGCACGATCACAACGACAATCGCGCGCATGAACTGCTGCTGCGCGTCGGACTAAAGGCGGAATCGTTCGATGAATACCTGATCGCCTTGGAAAAGCTCGTGGCGGGCATGGCAGCGCGGGGTCAGGTTGCCCTCAAGAACTCGCTCGCCTACGACCGGGACATCAACTTCGACGAGCCGAACGAGTTACTGGCCCGTGCCGCTTGGGGCAAGCCCGCACCGTCGCCGGCGGAGCGTAAAGCGTTCGGCGATTTCATCGTGGATCACCTCTGCCGGATCGCCGCCGCGCGGGACATTCCGGTGCAGTTGCATCTGGGCACGGGGATCATTCGCGGGTCGCACCCGCTTGGAGTTGCCGGGTTGATTGAACGGCATCCGCGCACGCGTTTCCTGCTGATGCACCTGGCGTATCCGTGGAGCCGCGACCTGCTCGGGATGGCCTTCGTCTATCGCAACATCTGGCTGGATCTCACATGGTCCTTCTTGCTGAGCCCGTCGCATTTCAAGCTGGCGCTGCACGAAGCGATTGAGGTGCTGCCCAACGAAACCCGCATGATGCTGGGCGGCGACAACTGGCATGTCGAGGAAACCTATGGTGCCATGCAAACGGCCCGACGGTTGATTGCCGAAGTGCTGGAGGAAAAGCTGGCCAGCGGCTATTTTAGTCGCGCCACCGCCGAACGACTTGCGCGCCGGATACTGCACGACAACGCCCGCGAGTTTTTCCGGCTCGAATAAAAGGAATCAGTAGGAGACGAGGTAACGAGGCTCAAACTAAAAAACAATATTGAGACTCCTCACGTCGTCTCCTACGGAGTAGTAAATGACCTGACGAAACACAAATTAAGTTTAATGAAACGAAATCTCCGCTCCCTCACGTTGCTGCTGACCGCGTTACTCGCGAGCTGGGCGCCGTTCCCCACCGCGGCCCACACCGATGGCCACCCGTCCATTCACGACACGGTCGCCTGCATCATCCTGCGGTTGAAGCGCGATTTGACCGCCGACGAGCTCATCGGATTGACGGCGCCCAAGGTCGAAGCGTTCCTGACCCCCAACGAGCGCGAGGTCCTCGGAACGGAGCATGTGCGCTTCCGCGTCAACGTGCCCATCGTGGTCACCATCGTGCGCGACCGCAGCCTGGGCGATGAACCCTTCTGGCTGGCCGGACGTGGCTTCAAGGCCACTGGGCTTAAATTCAAACTCGCCAACCGCGATTTCGATACGTGGGCGAAGGAATTCCCTGCGGGCGACATCGGGCTGGGCATTCACAATCTGACCGGTCGCGGCACCCACTACCTCGTCCTGCTTAAACCCCAATCGGCTGTCAGCACCGTCAAGGTCACGGACATGTATCCGGCGCAACTCCGTACAGCGCGGTTCGAGGCCGGCGTCGAGCCCTACGTGGATCAGGCAGATAGGTTGCCCAAGGTGCCGGCTGAGCTGGACGGTCAGTTGCTCGTCCAGACCGAGGATGATAGCACAGAAGATGCGCGACTCGTCAGCCTGTTCAACAAGACACAATACCCGGCGCCCGATCGCGCAGATCAGATTGTTCTCACCTGGAGCGCCGATCCCCGCACCAGCCAGACCATTCAGTGGCGCACCTCCACCAACCTCACGCGCGGCGTCGTTCGTTATCAACTCAAGTCCGCCGGCGCTGCGCTCGACGCCAAATCCACCCGGATCAAGCGCGCCACCACGGAACCGCTCGCGACGCCCACGCTGGTCAACGATCCTCTCATCCACCGGCACACCGTTGCGTTGCGCGGCTTGAAGCCGGGCACCGCTTACGTTTATTCCGTCGGTGATGGCTCGCCGAATGGTTGGACGGAGTCGGCCGTATTCACGACGGCGCCGGCCGGTGCGGCACCCTTCGCGTTCATCTACATGGGCGACGCCCAAAACGGGCTGGACCGCTGGGGCGTGCTGTTGCACAACGCTCATCGCGCCCGGCCCGATGCCGCATTCTACCTGATGGCCGGCGACCTCGTGAACCGCGGC
>JANOHH010000598.1:0-1386 GCA_031406395.1 Verrucomicrobiota bacterium
CTGCCGCCGTTCGTCGCCCGGCGTTTTCCAGGCAGTTCATCTCCGCGTGATGAATCACGCTGCCGTGTTGCACGCGCTGGTTGTGCCCACGCCCGATGATCTGGCCATCGAGTACCAGCACCGACCCTATGGGAATGCCACCAGCGGCCAGTCCCTTTCTGGCTTCGTCAATCGCCGCTTGCAGAAATGGGTCCATGGGGCGGTTTTTCGGTTGCTCGGTTTTCGCAGTTGGTGACCCGGGGTTTGGATCCAGTTTCACGGGTTGTCCGCGGCGTGCTTTACAATGAACTCAACGATCGGCGCTGGGTCCGTCAACCCATGGGGATGATGCCCAATGCCGGATTTCGGAATCAGGGTGATTTTGCCGCCCAGCTTGCGGTAACGTTCGGCCAAGACTCCGGTGTTCTCATCCCAAGGCACAACCTCATCCGCGTCGCCATAAACGTGGAGCAACGGTACACGTGCGGCGGCCAAGGATTGCAAGTTGTCGATCGGATTCTTGTCGTAGGCGATCGCTTCGGTGTCGGACTTGAAATGGTAGGCCTTGAGCACGTTCTGCCATTCGGCGGCGCTGCCGTTGCCCTTGCCCAAGCCTTTGAGCTTCCCGCCGGGCCAGCTCTTGAAGTCGCACACGGCGGCGTCCGCATAGAGGCACGCGACTTTGTCGGGATTGGCCGCGGCCCAGTTGTAGCAGTAAAGGCCGCCGCGGCTCAGGCCGATGAGCGCGACCTTCTTTGCCAATCCGTATTTCCCCGTCAACTCCTGGTAGAAGCCGTTCCATTGTGCGACCGCTTCGGGACTGCCGAACAAATTGGGCACGCCCAGATAGGCCAGATGAAATCCTTTGCCGAGCAACGCGATGTCGGCGTTGGGGAAGGCGCCGAAAAATTCACCCCGCCACGCCCAAGGTTTGCCAGGTAATGCCTGCTTCGGAACGACGACGATGGCCGGCTGGCCTTTGAATTCAAAATCGTAACGGTCAAATCCTTCCCACTGCGATTGCTTGCCGGGAAACGGCGCCGCCAGTTGACGGATTTCCCTTTCCATGGCGGCGGCTTTGGTCGTTGCCTCAGCCAACGGCAGGCCTTTGCTCATGCCCGGCCGTTGATGGCCGACGTCGGTGAGCCAGGCGTCCTTCGTCATTCGCTGCCGCTGCTGAATCAGTTTCAGCAACGGCTGGCCGTTCGGGTAGCCTGCCAGCATCGCCGCCGCGTCGTCCACGTTCGCGATGTCCTGAGCGCCCAAGTACAGCAGGGTTTGTTTCGCGATGATCCATTGGCCGGTTTCGTTGCAATGCACGCCGTCGCTGGCGAGGAAGAACTTCGGGTCTTGCTGGCGACGCTCGGCGAGGTAGCGGTTCATGGGTCCGTGCAAATCCACCACGTC
>JANOHH010000663.1:0-12825 GCA_031406395.1 Verrucomicrobiota bacterium
CGGCGATCAGGAGCGCGGTCATTCCGACCGACAGTAACGATTTGAGTCTCATAGGGCGTTTCATGAATTTCATTTTGGGTATTCTGGCCGTTGAGTTGAGCCGGAAGCAATAGTGAAAAGCGCGTTAACACGATTCGGACGCATCCAGCGCATCGAGCGAAGCAGCCTCAGAATTTGAAATTCCACTCCGGGCGCGAGTATTTCCCGGCGGCGAGGGCGGCGGTGCGGCGGCGAGGTGGGTCGTTCAGCGGTATATCTGCCTGCCAGGCTTGCATGAGGGCGGCTTTTGCCTGGTCACGAGAAACTGGCAACCGCGTGAGAAAGTTTTCGTGGCTGCGTTGGTGGCGGTAGTCGGGTTGGAGCTTTGGCAGGCGCAGGAGCTCGCCCACCAAGGCCAGATCAAAATCCAGGAGCAATGTTCCGTGAAACAGCAGGAACTGGCGACGCCGACGTTGGGCATTGCCGGAAAACTTTAATCCTGCGAGCGTGAGGTCGGTGTGACCTTGAATCCGAAAGTCTGAAGTCTGAAGTCTGAAGTCTGAAGCCGCCTGAGCCAGGGCCGCGCGGTTGCGTTCCATGATGAATTGGTTCGCCGCGCTGATACTGCGCGTCGGGCCGTCCTCCGTGATGCGCAAAACTAGGGCGTAATTCAAACAACCCAGGCCTTGCACGACCGTGCCGCCACCGGTGCAGCGACGCAGGATCGGAATCCCGCGGGCTTCGCACGCTGCTCGGTTGACTTCGCTGGCGACCTTGTTCGCGTAGCCGACGACGACGAAGGGTTGGGGTGATTCCCAGAAGCGCAAGACTTCCTCCCCGGCATCCTCCTCACACCAATCGAGCAGTGCCTCGTCGCCCGCCAGATTTTCAGCGGGGGAAGGCAGGGTGAGGTCGAGGTGTTTCATGTGCGGCGTTCCGTGCCGATTTCGCTGTTGTTCAGGCTCGGCTTTGAGTCTAATCTGCCGCTCTTGCCGGGGCGCAACCAGCCTTTTAATTTCATCCGGCAGGATATTTTTTAAGTGAGCACCACAATCAAATCCAAAAAAGAAGTCTCCGGCACTCGCGGGGTGGGCGACAAGCTTGCCAACTCCGTTCAATCGGTCTTTGATCTGGCCATCGCCAGTCAAGGGCCGGAGCGCACGGCGGAATTGCTGGAACAGCTCGCGGACCGGTTGCGCGCCAACCAGCACGAGTTGCCGCGCGGTTTCAACACCCCGTATGCCAATACCATCCCCGTCTCCCAACAGCCGGAGTATCCCGGTGATTGGAAGACCGAAGTCCGCCTGAAAAGCTTGATGCGCTGGAACGCGATGGCAATGGTCGTGAAGGCCAACCATACCACGAACGTCGGTGGGCACATCTCGACCTACGCTTCGGCCGCGACGCTGTACGAGGTGGCATTTAATCATTTCTTTCGCGGGCGGGCCGAAGATTTCCCAGGCGACCAGGTTTATTTTCAAGGACATGCTTCGCCGGGCGTCTATGCCCGGGCGTATCTCGAAGGCCGGTTGAGCGAGACGCACTTGCAGAATTTCCGCCAGGAACTCGCCGAAGGCGGCGGGCTCTCGTCGTATCCGCATCCGTATCTGATGCCGGATTTCTGGCAGTTTCCGACTGTCTCAATGGGCCTCGGCCCGATCATGTCCATCTACCAGGCGCGGTTTAATCGCTACCTGCAAGCCCGCAAATTCATCGGCGATCAGGATCCGAAGGTCTGGTGTTTCATTGGCGACGGTGAAAGCGATGAGCCGGAAACGCTCGGCTCGCTTACGCTGGCGGCCCGCGAAAATCTCGACAACCTCGTCTGGGTCATCAATTGCAACCTCCAGCGCCTGGACGGGCCGGTGCGCGGTAACGGGAAAATCATTCAGGAATTGGAAGCGTTGTTTCGCGGTGCGGGCTGGAACGTCATCAAAGTGGTCTGGGGTTCCGACTGGGATGATTTGCTCGCGCGCGACCCGGGCGGGCTGTTGCTCAAGCGCATGGAAGAGGCGGTGGACGGCGATTATCAGAAGTATGTCGTCGAGCCGGGCAGTTACACGCGGAAACATTTCTTCGGCAAATATCCCGAACTGCTCAAGCTCGTGCATCACCTGACCGATGAGCAGATTCGCAAGCTGTTGCGCGGCGGTCACGACACGCGGAAAGTCTATGCTGCTTACAAGGCCGCGACCGAACATCGGGGGCAACCCACGGTGATCCTGGCGAAAACCGTGAAGGGCTACGGCTTGGGCGAAGCGGGCGAGGGCCGCAATATTTCGCACCAACAGAAGAAAATGAACGAGAAGGAGCTGCGCGAATTCCGCGAGCGCTTTGACATTCCGATCAGTGATGACGTGATCGCGGAAACCCCGTTCTATCGTCCGCCAGCGGACAGCCCCGAGATCAAGTATTTGCTCGAACGCCGCCGGGTACTGGGTGGGTTCGTGCCGACGCGCATGGTTGACCCGGTGAAGATCGAGGTGCCGGCGCTGAGCCATTTTGCCGAGTTCTTCCGGGGCTCCACCCGCGAGATTTCGACGACCATGGCCTTTGGCCGCTTGTTCAGCCTGCTGTTGCAACATAAAGGGGTCCGCAAGCATCTCGTGCCCATCATTCCCGACGAAGCGCGGACCTTTGGTTTGGATACGTTGTTTCGGGAAATCGGAATCTATTCGTCGAAGGGGCAGCTGTACGAGCCGGTGGACAGTAAAACTTTGTCGTTTTATCACGAGGCCAAAGACGGACAGATTCTCGAAGAAGGCATCACCGAGGCGGGTTCGATGGCGTCATTCATCGCCGCAGGCACGGCGTACGCGACCCATGGCGTGCCGATGATTCCGTTTTATATTTATTATTCCATGTTCGGTCCGCAGCGCGTCGGCGATCTGATGTGGCTCGCGGGCGACATCAAGGCCAAGGGCTTCATGCTTGGCGCCACCTCCGGTCGCACCACGCTCAATGGTGAGGGATTGCAACACCAGGACGGTCACAGTTTGCTGCACGCGAGCACCATTCCCACGGTGCTGGCTTACGATCCGGCGTTCGGTTACGAAATCGCCGTCATCATTACCGACGGATTGCGCCGCATGTTTGTGGAAGGCGAAGATGTTTTTTATTATCTCGCGCTCTACAACGAGAACCATGTCATGCCGCCGATGCCTCAAGGCGTCGAGGACAGCATCTTGAAGGGCCTGTACAAATTCAAAGCCGGTGCAGAAAAGAAAAAGCTCAAAGCCCATATCTTCGGGAGCGGCCCGATCATCAACTCGGCGCTCAAGGCACAGGAGATTCTCGCCGAACGCTACGGCGTGTCCGCGGATGTGTGGAGCGCCACGAGTTACAAGCTGCTGCGCATGGATGCGATTCGTTGCCAGCGCTGGAACATGCTGCACCCGACCGAGAAGCCGAGGCAATCCCACGTCGAGCAATTGGTGGCGCACGAGAAAGGCGCATTCGTCGCCGTGTCAGACAACATTCGCACCGTGCCCGACCAAATCGCGCCGTGGGTGCCGGGTGGATTGATGACGCTGGGCACGGATGGTTTTGGCAGGAGTGACACGCGCGCCCGGTTGCGCCGCTTTTTCCAGGTGGACACGGAAAGCACAGTGATCGGCACGCTCTACGCCTTGGCGCAACGAGGCGAAATTGAACGCGAAGTCGTGGCGAAGGCGATCAAGGACTTGGGCGTGGACCCCGAGAAAGTTCAGCCGCAGATTGTTTAGGTAACAACCGGCTGGGCAATCAACAGATCGCCGTGCTCGGCGTCGAGCGTGACCTGCGCGCCCACGGGCAAGGTTGCGTTATGCGGGACGTGGCCGAAGGGCAAGCCCGTGACGACGGGGATTTTCAGCGGGAGCAGCCGCTCCTTCAACACGTCCTCCAGAGTCTGGCGATATTCTTTGGCGCGTTTCGCTTTCGGGTCTTCACAACCGGCGTTGAGACCAATCGCAATGCCGGTCACTTGTTGGAGCAAGCCGCAGTTGAGCAGGTAAGTGAGCATCCGGTCGAAGCGATAGGGTGGCTCGCTCAAATCTTCGAGAAACAGAATGCGGCCCCGGAATGGTGGTTGCCACGGCGTGCCAATGGTGGTGCAGAGCAGGGAGAGGTTGCCCCCGATGAGTTGTCCGCGCGCCACACCGCCGTGGAGAATTTTTATGGTTTTCCGACGATAACCCTGAGCGATGCTTACCAACGACGCACCCCCCCGTTCCGCCGGCCGAGCAGGAGGTAGCGTAAGGGTTCGCAGAAAACTTCGCCGCGTGAAGTCCGGGAGATCAGCGTGATTGAGGTCCGAATTCAACATTGGGCCGTGAAAGGAAATCAGGTTCGCCCTGGTAAGGAACGCGCAATGCAGCGATGTGATGTCGCTATAGCCGACGAAAACTTTCGCGTGGGCGCGAATAACGCCGTAATCGAGCAAGGGCAGCAGGCGCGCGGTGCCGTAGCCGCCACGCACACAAAGGATGCCACGAACGCGGCGGTCGGTGAACATTCGCATCACGTCGCTGGCGCGCTCGCGGTCGTTGCCGGCCAGATAGCCGTGGCGTTGGCGGACGTTGGACGCAAATTTGACCTTGAACCCCAGCTCTTCAAGTACGCCGACCGAACGATCAATGGAGCGCGGATCCGGCGGCGCGCTGGCGGGGGCAATTACGCCAAGGGTGTCGCCGGGCGAAAGATGTTGGGGCCGGATAGGCATGGGCCGAAGATAAACACCCAACCCCGAACCGCCAATCGCGAACATCGAAGTCGAAAGCCGGGACGCGCAACTTCAGGAGTCAAATCTGAGGATTGATGATACCGGGTTCCTTGTCGCGGAGCATGAGCAACTGGACTTTCGTCTGGGTGAAGACGACCTGCAGTTCTTGAATGATTTCCACCGCCCCGATGACACCGCCGGAGTTGCCGAGGTTTTCGAGTCGTTGCGTTAAATCGATCACGCTGCGACAGCCAAGGTTGAGGGACATGCTTTTGAGTGCGTGAGCGTGAAAGGCAAGTTGCTTCGGGTTCGCGGCTGACTGGGCAATTTGCATGACCCGTGTGGGTGCCGTTTCCAGGAAGAGATCAATGAGTTCGCGCACCATGCTGACGCCTTGGGTGGGAGGAATGTCGCGGAGGTCGGCGATGACGCTCTCGTCGAGCAGGCCGGGGGACAGGCTGGCGGGGTGGCGCAGGTAGTAGGCGGTGTCGTGCTTGTGGGCTTTGGTGGGTCCCCAGCGCTCAAGAGTGGCCTGTAGGTCGGCGATGCGGACGGGTTTTGAAATATAATCGTCCATGCCCGCGGCGAGGCATTTCTCGCGGTCGCCGATAAGGGCATTTCCGGTCATGGCGATGATGACGGGGCGGCGGTCGCGGGTCCAGCGTTGGGTGAGGATACGGGCGCATTCGAGGCCGTCCATCTCGGGCATTTGAACGTCCAGAAACAAAATATCGAAGGGTTTTTGTTCAATGGCCTTGATGACTTCAAGGCCGTTCTGGGCGATCTCTGCGCGGTAGCCGAGTTTGTGCAATACGCTGATGCCGACTTTCTGGTTGATGGGGTTGTCGTCGGCTAGGAGGACGCGCAGGGGGAGGCGGCGCGCAAAATCGGAGTCGAAGCTCGGCCGGAAGGGGGACTTCTTGTCGCGGGGGATTTGCACTTCCAAGGCGCGGCAGAGGGTGTCTAGCAGTTGCGCGGGGCGCACGGGTTTGTGCACCAGCAGTGCGGGCTCCAGGTCGGCGTCGCGCAGGTCGGCGCTGGGCAGCCGGATGGAGGTCAGCAGTAACAGGGGCAGGTAGCGGCCGCGGGCGGTTTTGCGCAGGGCGCGCGCCAGGTCGAAGCTGTCGGTGTCGGGCAATTGCAAATCAAGTAGCACGACGTCGAAGGGCTGATGGTCTAAGGTCTCGGGTCTATCGTCTAAAGTCGTAGGGGGCGTCGGACTGGGGTCTTCCGACGTTGGACTTTGGGCTTTAGGCTTTAGGCTTTTTCGCTCGATGGCTGCCAGGGCGGCGGCGCCGTTGTTCGCGGTTTGGACGCGCAGGCCCCATTGTTCGAGGCGGTGTTGGAGGAGGCGGGCGCTGGTGAGGCCGTCTTCGATGAGGAGGAGGTGTTTGCCGCGGAGTTGGGTTTGTGGGGGGGGCCAGGCGGAGGGGGCGGCGTTGGGGACGCCTTGGGCTTGGAGGGTGAAGTGGAAGGTGGCGCCGTGGCCGGCTTCGCTGTCGACCCAGATGCGCCCGCCCATGAGTTCGACGAGGCGACGGCTGATGGCCAGGCCGAGGCCGCTCCCGCCGTAGTTGCGGGTGGTGGAGGCGTCAACTTGTTGAAAGGATTTGAACAGGCGGTGTTGTTTGTCCAGGGGAATGCCGATGCCGGTGTCGCGGACGCTGAAGTGCAAACTGTAGAGGAGGACTTCGGTGTGCGGAGTTCGGATTTCCGCACTCGGTTCTCCGCCTTCCGCACTCCGCACTTCCACCACGACCTCGCCCGGTGAAATAATAGTTCTCATGCCACCCGGAGCACTCGCATCGGGTATTTCACGGGGCGAGCCGGTGGTGGTGAATTTGACGGCGTTGCCGATGAGGTTGAGGAGGATTTGTCGCAGGCGGGTGACGTCGCCGACGAGGAGTTTGGGGAGCCGTTCGTCGATGTGGTAGACCAGGTCGAGTTTCTTTTCGGCGGCTTTGGGGGCGACCATTTCGAGGGCTTCTTCGAGGCAGAGGTGGAGTTCGAACGGATGGTGTTCCAATTCGAGTTTGCCGGCTTCGATTTTGGAGAAGTCGAGGATGTCGTTGATGATGGTCAGGAGGGCGTCGGCGCTGGTGCGGGTGCCGTCGACGTATTCGCGTTGTTCATCGGTCAATTCGGTGTCGCGTAGGAGGGCGATGAGGCAATTGACGCCGTTAATGGGTGTGCGGATTTCGTGGCTCATGTTGGCCAGGAAAGCGGTTTTGGCGTGGGTGGCTTCTTCGAGTTTCTGGTTGAGGGTGATGAGTTGGGTGTTGCCGTTGATGAGTTGTTGCTGGCTTTCGCGCAGGGCGCGGTAGGCGGCGTCGCGTTGGAGTTGGTTGAGGTAGGCGCGGGAGTGGTAGCGGATGCGGGCGACGAGTTCGATGCGATCGGGCAGCTTGACGAGGTAGTCGTTGGCGCCGAGGGCGAAGGCCTGGCCTTTGATTTGGGGGTTCTCGTTGGTGGATAAAACGATGATGGGAATTTCGCGGGTGGCGGGATTGGCGCGGAATTGGTTCACCAGGGCGAGACCGTCGATGCCGGGCATGACGAGGTCTTGCAGGATGACGGTGGGCCGGATTTGGGCGGCGAGGGTCAGGGCGTCGCAGGCGTCGGCACAGTAGTGGAAATCGATGTCGGTTTCGCTGGCAAGGGCGCGGCGGATGGCTTCGCAGACCATGGCTTGGTCGTCGACGAGCAGGACCATGACGTGGTATTCGGAGGATTGGGGTTGCACTCCGGCGTTGTCCGGTGCGGTCAGGTTGGGGCGTTCGTTGGCCATGCTGGTTACTTGAGGCGGAACATATTCGTGAGGCGCGGTCCGATTTTGTCCAGCGCTAAAATTTCGTTGGCCGCCTCGAGTGCGGCGGCGGCCTTGGGCATGCCGTAAACGGCGCTGGTGCTTTTGTCCTGCGCAATGGTGTGATGTCCCGCGCGGCGCAGGGTTTTGAGTCCCTCCGCCCCATCTCGGCCCATGCCGGTGAGCAACACGCCCACCACTTCGCCCGGCCACTGGCGCGCCACGCTTTGGAAAAACACATCCACCGATGGACAGTAGGGAGCATTTCCAGGCTGGGAGGAGTAACCAAGCTGGGTCGGGCTGGACAATATCAAGTGTTGGTCCCGCCCGGCGAGGTACGCGGTTCCCGGCGCCACGCGGTCCCCTTCCTGGGCGACGCGCACCCCGAGTTTGGTGTGCGTGCTGAACCACGCCGTCAGCCCCGTGGCAAATTGTTTGTCCATGTGCTGCACAATGACCACCGCAGCGGGAAAGCGGGCGGGCAGTGCGGCTAGGATGGTCGCCAGTGCGGTGGGCCCGCCCGCGCTCGCCCCGATCGCGACCAAGCCGCTAGGTTTAGCCCGTGTCGGCGCCGGCGACGAAACTGGTTTCTGGTCGGAACCGAGCAGGCGGCGGATGGTTTCAATCTTGGCGAGCAATGGCTTGGCGCTTTCGAAACTCGCCGCATCCGCGAAATTCGGAAGACTCACCGCATCAATTGCGCCGGCCCCCATCGCCTCAAAAACTATTCCCATGTGATCTTCGACCTTCGCCGTGGCGACGATAATGGCGCACGGGCTGTGGGCCATGATTTGGCGCGTTGTTTCCACGCCGTCCAGCCGAGGCATGAACAAGTCCATCAGCACCAGATCGGGCCGGTCCCGTTTACACCGTGCGACCGCCTCCGCACCGTCCTGGGCCATCCACGCCACGTCATGCTTGCCGCTACGCGCAATGACGCGGCGGATGGCTTCCGCGGTCAGCAACTTGGGATTGACGATGCCAATTCTCATGTGCCGGCTTCGCCAATCAGATCCACCACCGCTTGCAGTAATTTTTCATCATGAAAACTGCCCTTGGTCAGATAATAGTCCGCGCCCGCTTCGAGTCCGCGCAGGCGATCCTCCTTGCGGTCTTTGTAAGAGACGATCATGACTGGGAGGGATTTGAGCTGAGGATCTTGTTTGATGAGGGTGGCGAGTTCGATGCCATCGAGCCGCGGCATGTCCACGTCGGTGATGATCAAGTTAAACCCGCCGGCTCGCACCGCGTTCCAACCGTCCATGCCGTCCACGGCCACCTCCGCCGTGTAGCCGGCGCCTTCGAGTAATTTGCGCTCCAACTCCCGCACCGTGAGCGAGTCGTCCACCACAAGCACGCGTTTTCGGAGCGGGGTCGGGGCGGCTAACGCGCTCCGGCCCACATTTTCCAGCGCGCCGGTGGTGACAAGTTTTTCGATGGTGCGTAACATATCATCCACATCCACGATCAACACCGGGGCGCCGTCCTCCATCAGCGCCGCGGCGCTGATGTCCTTCACTTTTCCCAGGCGGGGATCGAGCGGTTGGACGACCAGTTCGCGTTCGCCAATAAACCGATCCACCAGTAAACCGTACCGAGTGCTGTGATCGCCAATGACCACAATCGGCAGATCATCGCCGGGGAGGATCACCTCGGAGCACTCGAATACCTGGTGGGCCGCGAGGAGTCCGATATGCTGGTCGGCGAGGCGAAAGTGGTGGCGACCTTCTAGCGTTTCGACACGGCCGTGCGACAGTTTCAGGGTGCTGGCGATTTGAGCGAGGGGAAATGCGTAGGGTTCGCCGCCGATCTCGACCAGCAGGGTACGCAGGACGGAAAGGGTAAGTGGCAATTGCAATTGAAACCGCATGCCCTGCCCGGGTAGCGTTGTTACCCGCACTGTGCCGCGCACGCTTCGAGTCATGTTCTGCACGACATCGAGACCCACTCCGCGCCCGGAAATCTCGGTTACGGTTTCCTTCAGCGTGAAGCCTGGAAGAAACAAGAATTGTAGCAATTCTCCATCGCTCATTTTTTCCGCGACCGCTGGGGTAGCCAACTTGCGGGCGGCAATCACGCTCCGCACCCGCTCGAGATCCAAGCCCGCCCCGTCATCGGACACAATCACCTGCAACATCCCGGCACTGTGCCGGGCTTCGAGGCAGATGACGGCCTCGGGCGGTTTGCCGGCGTGCCGGCGGCCCTCGGGAAATTCACAGCCGTGATCCACGGCATTGCGGAGCAAGTGCGTGATCGGGGCTTCGAGCTGGGCGAGGATTTCGCGATCCACCTGTGTGCTTTCCCCAATAATTTCAAGATGAGCTTTCTTGCCCAACGTGCGGGCCAAGTCGCGGACCATGCGCGGAAAGCGATGCGCGCCGTCGCCAAAGGGGCGCATCCGCGTACGAAGTACTTCGAGGTAAAGCCGGTTGGAGAGGTTGGCCGCCCGCCGATCATACAAGTCCAACTCCAGCAAACGGGCGTGGAGATAATGCTGCGCCTCGGTGACCTGTTGGAACAAGCCGTTGGCCTTCTCCCGCGTCGGCTCGGAAATTTTTTCTTCCTCGAAAGACTGGCTTAGCCCTTCCAGAGTGCGCTCCAAGTCCGCCTGCATCCGTTTGAGTCGCTGGAGGGATTCCGCGAAGGGTCGCAACCAACGTGATTCGACGAGCGCCTCTCCCGCCAGGCCGAGCAGGCGATTGAGGTTTTCGGCTGTCAGGTGCAGAACGCGATCACTGTCCTCCGGTTTTGGTGCGAGCGCTGGTTTGATCTCATTGGGGGGTGTCAGCGACGTTCCGGCAGCGGTATCAATTTCCAACGTCGCGGCGGGTGCCGAATCCGCCGGGATCAAAAAAGCCTGCAGGGTTTTCAACCACGCTTCACAGTCCGCGCCGAACTCGGCCTGCCAGTGCCGGATGGAAATTACGTCGTGTTGCGCTACCGCGGCCAGCCAGTCCGCGCCGCGGAGCAGCGCGTCGATGTGCCCCTGACCCAGCGTGAGCCGGCCTTGCTGCGCCGCGACAAAGCAATCCTCCATCGCGTGGGCAATGTTTACAGCCGGGAGGAGATTGACGATGCGGGCTGCGCCTTTGAGGGAGTGCGCGGCCCGCATCAGGGATTCAAGCTGCTCCGGCACTGCCGGCGCGCGCTCCAGTTCGAGTAGGCCGCTGGTGAGGAGCGCAGTCTGGTTCTCTGCCTCGACACGAAACAATTCCTGCATGGACAGGTCGCGACGATTATCCGGGAGGCTTTTGTTCACGAGAGATTCCGGTTGAACGCGGCGAATACGGCGTCGGCGTCCAGAAAGCCGACCGCGAAGCTGCGCCACGGGAAGACCCCCTGCGTGCAAGTGAGGCCGTGGCGGGCGACGTTGGCAGGTGGCTCGCGCAAGTCGGTTTTATGAAACCGATGCACGCCATGAACTTCATCCACGGGAAAGGCAAAGCGTTGTCCGCCCCAGTCCGTGACGAGCAGGCGATCAAATACGGCGCGCAATCGCTTCGTCGGTGGGCCGGATTCGAGGCCGAGCAGCCGGGTGAGGGCCGCGCAGATGATTAACTCGCCGCGCACGTTGACGAGGCCGAGCACGACGCCCAGGCGCCGATGCGGCAAGCTGTGCATGACGCGGCGCTCGGCGATCTCCTGAAATGCCGCCGTGGGCAGTGCGAGCCATTCCGCGCCGAGCCGGAACAGCAGGGCGGAGGTCTTGGCCGGTGCGCCGATTTTTTTCTCGGGAGTGTAATGTTGGGTCCACGCCCGGCGATCCTCCGCACTGAGCGGACGGTCCAGGAACCGGACCGCAGCGGCAGAATAGACCGGGCAATTGTGACAGTGAATGTAACGGGGAAGCTCGTGGCAGGTTTGGTTGCCGCTTACCCCAATGTGATTCCAGCAATCGAAAACCTCGGCTGGACGCTCGTCTTGGCGCGCGACGGTGAGGTCGGTAATGATCGTGGGGTTCGTGTTGGAATGCAGGTCGCTCACGATTTGGGCTGCGCGCGTTCGGCGCGCCGTTCATAGATCCGTGCGGCTTCCAAGTCACCCGTTTTTTTGAACAACAGCGTGATTTGAATCAGAGCCTCGTAGTGCTTTGGCTCCAAGTAAATGGCCTTGCGATAAAATGCAATCGCCGCCGGATCGTCGCTGGCTTCGGCTGCCAGGCCGAGGAGATAGTAGGCTTGTGCCGCTGGGCCGGCGTTGGCGAGATGTGCGTTACAGATCGCTACCGCTTCGGCGAGGCGGCCGGCCTTGGTGTGCTCGTGGGCGACCTTCAACGGGTCGGGGGCCGCGGGTCGGGGGGCGCGCGCGGCCCGGCGCCGGTCGGGCTGGATGCGCTGATCGTAATCTGGGGCAGCAGTGTCACTGGTTTTCCGCGGTTGGCCGGTCCTTCGGCCTTCGTCAACGGCGTTCCGCGTCGCTTTCTGACAGGCAAATGCCATCGGCAGTTCGGCATTGACGAAACCGCTGGCCACCACCAGTGGCAACTCGGCCGGGCCGACGAAAAGGACCCCGTTGTCGGCGAGCCAGCGGTAGAGCTTGCCGAGGGCGAGGACTTGCGCGGCGGCGTCGAAATAGATCAACAGATTGCGGCAAAAAATGAAGTCATACGGGGCGCTCCTGTCCAGGAAGTTGTCGTTGAGGATGTTGCCTTGCGTAAAGTTTACGCAGCGGCGCACGTGGGAGCTGAGGGCATATCCGTCCGCGCTGGGGAGAAAATGCCGGTCGCGGAACGCAAGTTCGCCCCCGCGAAAGGAGTTTTTCCCATACACCCCGCGCTCTGCACGGCTCAGTGCATTGGCCGATATATCCGCGGCCTCGATAGTGAAGCTCGCCTCGGGCACCCCGGCATCAAGTAATGCCATGGCGATTGAATAGGGTTCTTCCCCGGAGGCGCAGGGCAGGCTCAAGATTCGCAGGGGTACTGTGTCGCGGGTCGAACTCTGAGGGTCGAGGGAGGTGTAAGCGTCTGACCCTCGCGCTTCCACGCTCTGCCTGTGAGCTTTCTGCTTTTTCAGGGCCAGTTGGGCGAAGGCGTTGAAGGGTTCACGGTCGCGAAAGAACCAGGTCTCTGTGACGACAACAGCTTCGATTAGTTCGTTCAATTCTTGGTGGGACGTGGCGAGGACGTCGCGGTAGGTGTCGGTTCGTTTCAGTCCGTGCTGTTTCATCCGCAGTCGAACGGTCCGCTCGATCAGGGCAGAGCCAACCGCGGTCGGGTCCAGGCCAATGTGGCGGCGGAGCAGGGCTTCAATGTGGCGCATAATTATGTGGCCCTCTCCCCCCTCCTAGCCTCCCCCCACACCCCGTGAGCCTGCGGTGAGGGGGGGGAGGGGGGGAG
>JANOHH010000665.1:0-1012 GCA_031406395.1 Verrucomicrobiota bacterium
GCCCGGCTGATACGGCGCGATGATATAGCGCACCTCGTAGCGCGACTCATCGTAGGCATTGCTGTCCCGGCTGCGCTTCTGGTCGCTCTGGCGGTTGATGAGCTGGCCGCCGTCCGTCCGCATTTCGAAGACACGGCTTTCCGGCACCTCGAGCACGTTGTCGTGGGCCGAAAAATCCAGGTTCCCGCCATCCGTCCACGACTGCGTGAACACGCGCCGCATCCCCTTGTTGAAATCAATCACGACCCGGTCGGCGTCCTGGCGCACGATGGGGAAGTTCGCGAGCAACCGCCGTGCGGGCAGCTCCGTTGTGACCACCAGCCCCTTGGTGGATTCATACATGTCCACGCCATCGGGAAACAATTCAAACGATACGATTTTCCCCGCCAGCCCGTGACTCGTGGGCGAATTGCCCTGCGGTATCAGCGACGCGCTGAACAAATAATCCTTGCCGAAACTGTGCTTGGGCAGCGCGAGCAAGAACCGGTCGGCGACTTGCAGTTCCGGCGCCACCCCGGTTTTTTTCTCCGCCGCGGATAGGGAAACCGCCACCCAGAGGAGCAACGACGCAACCGCGCTTCGCCGCGCGATGGGAAACAGCGAATAATTCATCGGCAGAAACTGCCTTTCACGTCCGCTCCGGGCAAGCGCAAACCCCTACCCAAATCGGGGGAAGCAAGACAGTCGGCGAACCGGATGGCAGGATGAACTGGTCCGGTTGGGGAGGATGGGCCGGGCCTTGTTGTAACCCACATGGACCTCACTTCCAACAATTCCAGCAGGAATTGGTTGACGAATCTGGCTTGGGTTGAATCTGGTCCGCCGGGATCGAGTCGGTGCGCGGGCCCGCTAAATACCGAAGCGGGTTCGCCGGCGCGATTTATCACGATTAGCTCCAGCATTGACGAGTGAAAAATTTGTTCCATAATTCAAAAACAATTGAACTCTGAGACTCATCAGAATCAGGATCGCCAGGCGCACCAACAGTCGCTGTCGCTCATTAACCCGAAAT
>JANOHH010000686.1:0-10507 GCA_031406395.1 Verrucomicrobiota bacterium
CCAGCAAGTGTTGTAGCCGCTGCGGGCGAGGGACCGCCCGCGCTCCGGGCCGCAATCGTCCGCGCGATCAACTTTCCAACATCGGTCGAGCCAGTGAAAGCAATCTTGTCCAAGCCCGGATGATTGACGAGCGCCGCGCCGGTTTGGCCCGCGCCGGTGACGATGTTCACCACGCCTGCGGGCAATTCCGCCTCCTGAAAAATCTGCGCCAGCCGCAATGCCGTGAGACTCGTGGTCTCGGCGGGCTTGAGCACGACAGTGGTGCCACAGGCCAGCGCGGGTGCGATTTTCCATGCGGCCATGAGCAGTGGAAAATTCCATGGAATGATCTGCCCCGCGACGCCAAGCGGCTGCGGGGTTCTTCCGGGAAACGCGTATTTCAACTTGTCCGCCCAGCCCGCGTGATAGAAAAAGTGCGCCGCCACCAGCGGCAGATCCACATCGCGGCTTTCCTTGATCGGCTTGCCGCCGTCCATCGTTTCGAGCACCGCCAGCTCACGTGCCTGCTCCTGGATGAGGCGGGCGATCCGATACAGATACTTGCCCCGCTCGCGCCCCGGCAACTTGCGCCAGACGCTATCGTAGGCTCGCCGTGCGGCTTTCACCGCCTTATCCACGTCCACTTCATCCGCCGCCGCGATTTCCGTGAGCTTCTCCTCCGTGGCCGGATTGATGGACGCAAAGTATTTATTCGAGTGCGGCGCCACGAACTTGCCGTTGATGAACAGTTCATGGCGCGGCGCGATGGAATAATTCTTCGCCTCCTCCGGCGCTGGCGTGAGCTCCCACCTGTTACCGAACGTCAGGCGGCGATCCTTGCGGCGGACAACTGGGCGGGCGGAAATCGTGGCGACTGCGCGCCGCACAGAGCCTTTGCGGGAGACGGCTTTGAGCTGCGTCGGCAGGCCGATGATCATTGCTGGATTGAGGATGAGGAGCAAGCGTGGCGAGCCGGAATCCAATTACGCGCGCGGTCGCGAGCGATTATTCCGGAACTAATTTCTTTGGTCAGCGGTGATCGCGCGAATGCGTTTGCAGTTTCGACCTCGCAAACATTTCTGGAATTCAAACGCGCAAAACGAGTCGTAATTTGTCCCGCGCAGAACTTTTTGTCAGTGGCCGGTGGTCGCAATTCCCGCGCGCAAGAAAAGTATCGATGAAATAATCATTGCCAGCCCCCGTCATTTCTTCATACAACGAAGCCGTCAAATAAATTACACCGTCTGCAAAAATTGCAGAGTGGAACTCCATGAAACGATCGGAGGTGATAAACATGGCAGCCAAGAAAAAAGCCGCGAAACCGGCAGGTAAGAAAAAAAAGTAGTCGTATAAAAACACCGGGATGGCAGGTTTGGTCCGCGAGACGAGCTTTCCATCCTGGTTTTTTATTGTCCGCAACCCTGAAAACACATGGCCAAACTCGTTTTCGACATTGAGACCTCCGCGCTCCCGCTGGAAAACTTTGATGCGGTGCAGCAGGAATATCTGCTGCGTGAGGCGGAAAAGATCACCGACGAAACCCTGCGCGCCACGAAGCGCGAGGAAATACTCCGGCAGTTTAATCTCTGGCCGTTTACGGCTCAGGTCGTCTGTATTGGCATGCTCAACGCCGAAACGCAGCGGGGTCAGGTGCTGTTCACCGCCGAGGATTATGAGGAAGACCCCGCGGCGGCGGGATCGGTGGCGTTCATGCCGTGTGCCGACGAAATGGAGTTGCTCACGACGTTCTGGGACGTGGCGAAGCACTATGACGAGATCGTGACCTTCAACGGGCGCGGCTTCGACGTACCTTTTCTTTATCTGCGTTCGGCGGTCTTGAATGTGCCCATCTCGAAGAAAAACTGGCTCGGCTACCGCTTCGCGACCGAGCCGCATTGCGATCTGGCGGAGCAATTTTCCTTCTACAATGTCAGTGGTCGCGAAGGCGCGGCGCGGAAGTTCAACCTGGACTTCTATTGCAAAGCCTTCGGGATTGCGTCACCCAAAGCCCACGGCGTCACCGGCATGGAGGTGAGCACGCTGGTGGCCGCAGGCAAGTTCCGTGACATCGCCGAATACTGCCTGCGCGACGTGCAGGCGACGGTGGAGCTTTATCGGATCTGGAAAGAACGGCTGGCGGGAATCAAGTAAATCATGATTTGCGCCCCGCGATTCCCAATTCACAAGCGCCGCCAGCGGGGCCCGAGTCACCCACCGTCGTGAGCCGGGAAGTCCAAAGCTTGGTTTGCTTCGCGCTCAAGGAGGAAGCGGGCGCTTTCAGGAAACTCACCTTCGGGCGGGAAGATGTTGCCATCTTGGTCACCGGCATCGGGCGGAGGAATTCCGAGCGCACCCTGGTCGAAGGATTGAACCAGCTTACCCCGCGACTCGTGTTGACCTGCGGTTTCGCCGGCGGATTGGATCCGGCGCTCGCAGCCGGCGAAGTGCTTTGTTCCACCGACGACGAAGGGTTGCGCGGCAAGCTGACGGCCGCAGGCGCCCGACCGGTGAAGTTTTTTTGCGCAACCCGAATCGCGACGAAGGTAGCCGAGAAACTTGAATTGCGGCGCACCACCGGCGCGGACGCAGTGGAGATGGAATCGGCGGCGATCCAAACCATCTGCCGTCAACGCGAGATTCCGTGCGCGACGGTGCGCGTCATCTCCGACACCGCCAACGAGGATTTGCCACTCGATTTCAACCAACTCAGCAAACCAGATTTGAGCCTGGATTTCGGCAAGCTGCTGTGGGCGATTACGAAGTCGCCGGGGAAAATTCCCGGGCTCTTGCGCCTGCAGAAGCATTCCAGCTTGGCAGCGCGGCGATTGGCGGAAGTGCTGGCCAAGGTGACCCGGCGCGGTTAGGCAAGCGCGGGAAGAATCTGCCGAGGCTGGGGCGATTCAACTGCGGATCTTGGAGGCGGCAACCCGCGCCAATTCCGCCCACAGCCTCCGGCCATCGGTCAGCCGGTCGGCGACGCAATCGAGCGCAACGCTGCCAGGAACCATTGGCTCGGACGGAGCGCTCAGGCGGGACCGTAGTTGGATGCCGTGGCGCCGACCGCGAACCGCAGCCAGGAGCGGAAGATGATGGCAAGCTTCTGCGGTTTGTTCAGGCGCGTCAGTTTCGGGCCGAGGACATTGAACTGCTGCGCTTCGAGCTTGCCGAGCAACCGCCAATAAACCGACCCCATCATTTCCGCTGCCACCATGGCCCGGCGGTCTTCGGCTGGCAACGTGTCCCGGGCCAGCCGGTAATAATTGCGGGCGCGGGCGGCGACACTCGCAGCGAGTTTCGCAAAGCGGTCAGAGTATTCGTGGCGGAGGATTTCCGCTTCGGTCACGTTAAACTTTTTCAATTCGGCCAGCGGAAGATAGATGCGCTCGCGCCCGGCGTCGGTGCGGACGTCGCGCAAGATGTTCGTGAGTTGCAGCGCCTTGCCCAGGTGAACGGCGTAGGTGCGACAGGCCGGATTCTGGTAGCCGAAAATCTCGATACTCAACAACCCGACGACCGACGCGACCCGGTGACAGTAGAGTTCCAGTTCCGCGTAGGTCTCGTAGCGTTGCGTGTCGAGGTCCATCTCGCAGCCTTGGATGAGTTCATTGAACAGCTCAAACCTCAACTGATAGTGCCGGATGAACGGCTGGAACTCCTGGTTCACGGGAAACTCCGGCTGGCCCCCATCGCACGCGCGGCGAATGTCCGTGCGCCAGGCATTCAACCCGACGCGCCGTTGCGCGACGGCGACGGAATCCTCATCCGCCACGTCGTCCACTTCACGGCAGAAGGCGTAAAGGGCGGACATGGCGTCACGCTTGGGCTTGGGGAGCAACACGAAGGCGAGCGCGAGGTTGGAAGCGCTTTTGCGGGTGATCGCCTGGCTCTGCTGCATGGTAATCAGTAATGGAGTTCCGGTGGTGGCGGCTGCGGCCCGCGCAAGGGAGGCAAGCCGCCCGTTTCCGCCAAGCTAGGCTTGCGTGGGTACTGCCGGCGTTGCCGGCGACGGCGGCCGCCCGGGGCCTCGGCCGTTTGGGTTTTGACTCCGGCTTTAGACAAGGATGATTCGGTGGAACTGTGGTGATGACGGCGATGACCATGCCTACGCTTCCGGGATCGACGGAAGACCAGCACCCAGACCATGACCGTGCCCATCACCAGCAGCAACGCGCCACCCATGATCAGGTATTCCTTGAGGGTGCGGACGGCTAGGATCGCCCCTAGCCAGGGCACGAAGTTTTCGGAAAAGCCGGTGAAGCGAAACGTGCTCATGGTTCGCGGTTATTTTGTCCCACTGCGGCCGGTGGTTCATCTTCGGTGGGGGTCAGATTCAATCGCTGCATGCGGTAACGCAGGGCATGCCGGCTGATCTTCAGCTGGTCGGCGGTCCGGGTTAGGCTGAAATTACTCTTCGCCAATGTCGCATTGATGAGGTTGCGCTCGAAGTCGGCCACCAACTCGTCAATGGTGTGGTCGCCGGTGGCGGCGGGAGTTTCGGTCGTATTGAGGCGTGTTTCGAGCTGGAAATCCGGCAGGCTGGCGGACTGGATTTCGCGCGTGGTCTCGAGGATAAGCGCACGTTCGATGACGTTGCGCAATTCGCGCACGTTGCCGGGCCAGCGGTGCGACATCAATTTCTGCCGCGCGCCCCGGGAAAGACTTTTCACGCTCTTGCTCATCGCCGCGTTAAACATTTTAAGGAAATGTTCCGCCAGCTGCAAGACGTCCTCGTCGCGTTCGCGCAATGGCGGCAGGCGGAACTGCACGACGTTGAGGCGGTGAAACAAATCCGCGCGAAACTGATCGGTGGCGATGGCCTGGACAATGTCGCGATTCGTGGCGGCGATAAAACGGACGTTGACGCGCAATTCCTGCGTGCCGCCGACGCGCGAGAAAGTGCCGTCCTCGAGAAAGCGCAGCAGCTTGGCCTGCAACGGGCGGCTCATGTCCGCAATCTCGTCGAGGAAAATCGTCCCGCCGTTTGCCTCTTCCACGCGTCCGGGCTTCTGCTTTAAAGCGCCGGTGAACGCTCCTCGCTCATGGCCGAAGAGTTCGCTTTCGAGCAACATTTCGGGGATCGCCGCGCAGTTGATGCGGACGTATTGTGCCCGGCACCGCTGGCTCAGGCTGTGGAGCGCGCCGGCGACCAGTTCCTTGCCGGTGCCGCTTTCGCCCAGAATCAGCGCGCGCGCGTCCGTCGGCGCAACGGTCTGAATCAACTGCCGCAGCTCGCACATCTTCGGCGAATTCCCAACGATCTGATCCAGTTGATAGGTTTCGCTTGCCCGGGCGAGGAGTCGGGCATTCTCTGACAACAACCGGTGGCGCTCCGCACAGCGCTCGACGGCATGCAAGAGTTCCTCCGGTGCGAACGGTTTGGCCAGATAATCAATCGCGCCCGCTTTGATGACTTCGACCGCCAGCTTAGGCGTGGCATACGCAGTGATCATCAGCACCGGCAGTTGGGGCCAACGGCTGCGCACCCGGTTCAAGAAATCATAACCGCTCATGCCACCGAGGCGCGCATCGGTGATAACCATGAACACCGTTTCCTTGGCGAGCAACTCGAGTCCGGCCTCCGCCGCCTCCACCGCCAGCACGGAATAGCCCTCGTCGCCCAGCATCGTCTGCAGGGAGAGGCGCATATTCTTCTCGTCATCCACGACGAGCAAAGGTGGGAGGGGTGTCTTCATCAGCTGGGTCGTATCAGCGTTTTCGCGGGGAAGCTTAGGGTGAATTGACTGCCTTTTCCAAGCTCCGATTCCACCCGGACCCGGCCGCCGTAGAGTTCGGTATTGTGTTTGACGACAGCAAGGCCGAGGCCGGTTCCGCGTGGCTTGCTGGTGTAGTAGGCCTCAAAAATCCGTTCCCGTTTGTCGGGAGCTATACCGGCGCCGTCGTCGCGCACCGTGACCTCGATTGCGTCCTCATCCACCAAGCGCGCCGAGATGAAGATATGACCGCCATCGTTCACCGCATCGCGGGCGTTTTGCAGGAGATTGCCCACGGCGTCGGCAAAATGCTGCCGCTGCATCAGCAACGGCGGCAGATCCGCCGCGAAGTCCGGCTGAATCTGCGTCCCGGTTGGGAGGCCGGGCGGAAACACCTCCGCAATAATGCGGTGCAGTTCCTCGACTGCGTTGAGTCGCTCGACGCGCCCTTCGCTCAATTGGGCATAGCCCATGACTTGGGTGATGATCCGGTCAGCCTTCGCGACTTCTTCGCGGATGATCTCGAGCTGGTGGGTGACCTCGGGCCTAGCGGGTGGCAAATTCTTTTGCAGGGAAAAAGTCACGTTGTTGATGATGGCGAGCGGGTTCTTGATCTGGTGGGCGACTTCCGCGGAGAGCCGGCCCGCGCTCCGGAGTTGTTCGGTGCGGACGACAAACTCCTTCTGCTCTTCCTCAGCGCGTTTTTGCCCGGCGGCCAGCACCTGCACGCCGTAACAGCAAAACGTGAGCAGCAGCAGCACCGCCACACTCAGGATGTAGGGATCGGCGCCGGCCTCGGGGATCTCCATTTGCGCGGTGGGCACGGTCACCAGCCGGGGCGGGGCGAAGATGGCATTCAGCTCGTTCGCGAGTGCGGTGAGCAAGGTTGCATCCGTCGCCCAGGTCTCCGGCAGCGCAGTGATTTGCCGCTGCATTTTTTCGGAAAGTTTGGCCGTGAGGAGCCGGTCCATTGGCGCGGGTGACTGCTTCAACCAGGCGGCCAGCACGACTGGATTTTCGATGTCCTCAGCGGAAATTTTTTTGGTCTGCCGGCCCCGCAGGCTGACCAAGCTCGGCTCCGGCTCGGTGCTGGATTCAATCAGGCCCGCGCTCAGGAAAAAGATCCCGAGCAGGAGGTTTAACACGATTTGCGGTGAGGCCAACGGAATGGACACGGCGTTGAGGACGATCAACACGGGATAGACCCAGTAGAGGATGCTTTCGAAGCCACCGGTCAACACCGTCAAACCACCCAGGAAGACCCCGTCCCCCAGCCCGATCGCAAACACAATCCACGGGACCGTCCCCGGCGGAAAACGCCGCACGACGAAAAACAACACCGTGGCCGCAATCACCAAAAAGGCATAGCCCGCAAAGACGTTTTGGATGGTCTCAACCATCACGCCGTAGGCATCCACCACTTCGGCGAGCCACGGCGTGGCAAAGAGCTGGTAGAAGACGATGGCGACGACAATGAGCCGCGCGGGCAGCAGGACGTTGCGCTGGAGGGCGAGCTGCCGGCGGGCATGTTCCGCCGGCTCCGGCCGCAAGGCGGCCAGCATCGTAGGCATCCGCTTCAACCAGTGCCATTGGGCCGTAATCATAAGCTCGCCGCGACAGCGACAATGTTTCAACGCATCAGTTTCAACGCGCGTGCCGCAATCTTTTCCACCGGCCACAAACGGCCCAAGCCCTCGTAGCCACACGACAACATCCCCGCCTCGGGACCGATGAACTCCACGCCCCGTTTCTTCAGCCAGGCCACATTTTCCTGCGTGGCGGCATGTTGCCACATCTTACCGTTCATGGCCGGGGCGATGAGAACTTTTGCCCTGGGATTCAGCGCCAGCGCGATGCAACTGAGTGCATCATTGGCCAGGCCATGGGCGAGTTTTGCGATGAGGTTCGCCGTGGCGGGCGCGATCAAAAGCAAGTCCGCCTCGTCCGCCAAGCGGATGTGGGCCGGTTGCCAGCCTTCCTCCTCGTCATACAGATCGGTGATGACGGGATTACGCGAGAGCGTCTTGAACGGCAACGGCGTGATGAATCGCTGCGCATCGGCGGTCATTACCACGTGTACGTTGCCACCCTTTTTGGTCAACAGGCTCGCCAAATCGGCCGCCTTGTGTGCGGCGATGGAGCCGGTCACCCCGAGAACGATGATCTTGGTCTTGCTCATTTCCTGACCCTTTGCTTTTGATCCTAATTGTAATCTTCATCTTAATCTCTCTGCGCAGAAAGCAGAAGATCAAGCATTTGGTTGAGATCAAGATTTACAAACTAGAACTCCGGCGGCTTCGATCTCCCCGTCCGCATCTTTTCCGCATCCACGATGGCCTGGATGGCCGCTAGGTCCTCCGCCACGGTCCGGCTCGTCAGCAGGTACTCGAAGTTCTTCCACTGGGCGATCTCCTGCCGCGCCACGCCGAGGCGCTTCTGGATGACCGGAGTCGCATCCGTGCCACGCTTGCGCAACCGATGTTCCAGGACGGCCAGCGATGGCGGCGTGAGAAACACCGTCACCAGCGCCCGCTTCAGCTCCGGGTCCTCCTCCGCACACTTGCGGATGGCGGCGGCCCCCTGCACATCCACGTTCAAGAGCACGTCCTTGCCCAGCCGCAATTTGCCGAGCACCTCCGACTTCAACGTGCCGTAGCTGTGGCCGTAAACCGTGGCGTGTTCCAAAAAATTTCCGGCCTGCACCCGTTTCAAGAACGAGCCTGCATCCAAGAAATAATAATCCTCGCCGTCCTTCTCGTCCTTGCGCGGCTCGCGGGTGGTGCAGGTGATGGCGCGCGTCATCTCCGGCCGCGCGGTCAGCAGTTGGTGGCACAGCGTGGTCTTCCCACCGCCCGAGGGTGCGGAGATGACCACCAGCAATGCGTTGACCCCGCCCGGTTGGTTGCTTTTTTCGTCACTCATGGGGTGTCAGTTATTCGACGTTTTGGGCCTGCTCGCGAAACTTTTCCAGTTCCGCCTTGAGCGTGACCACGGCGCTCGAAATCAACGCGTCGTTGGCCTTGGAGCCGATGGTGTTGATCTCACGATTCATCTCCTGCGCCAGAAAATCCAGCGTCCGCCCGACCGGCTCCTTCGCTTTCCGGCAATCGTCGAACTGTTTGAAATGACTTTGCAACCGCGTGAGTTCCTCCGTGATATCCGAGCGGTCTGCGAAATAGACAACCTCCTTCAACAAACGCTCGTCGTCCGCCGCCGGCATGGGCAGCCCGGCGCTCTGAATGCGCTCAATCAACTGCTGCCGATAGCGCGCCGCCGATTTCGGCGCCTGCTTGGCCACGCGCTCGACGCATTTGCGCATCACCGCGACGCGGGCGGCCAGGTCTTGCGATAAATGCGCCCCTTCACGACTCCGCATCTTCACCAATGCGGCCAGGGCCGCTTGCAGTGCGGGCGCCACGGCGGGCCAGAGATTTTCCGTCTCCACCAGCTCGGCGTCGGTCTGGAAAACGCCCGGCGCGCGGACGAGTTGATCGAGCGTGACCGGGCCGGTAAGTTTCAATTCCCGCGCGAGCTTGGCGAGTTCATGCGCGTACGCTTTGGCGAGCGGAACGTTCAAGTGCATGCGCGCGGACGCTTTGCCGTCGCCCGCATGAACCGCGACCCGCGTCGTGAGCCGCCCGCGCGAAACCTCCTTGAGGATCGTCTCGCGGATGCGCGCTTCGAGCATTTCCAGTTCACGCGGGAGATTGACCGAAATCTCCGCCTGCTTCCGGTTCACCGAACTGAGCTCGACCGTGACATTGAATCCGTCCCGGGCGCAATCGCCGCGCCCATAGCCCGTCATCGACTTCATAGGGGTGGAATATGCGGAAACGGCCTGCTGCAAGCCATGAAATTTTCAATCCCGGTCAATTCGAGCGAAGCAGGTAGGGTCATCGCGCGGTGGGTAGGGTCATCGCGCTGCGGTGACCACTGGCCCGTGCAGGGCCGGAACACTTTCCTCGCGAAGGTTCGTCCCACAATAACCTGTTGCGCCGCTACTGCGCGGCGCGGGTCATCGCAGCGCGATGTCCCTACCACCAGCGCCTCGCAATGGGGCTGCCACTTTCAATCCGAGAACTTTGGTTTCTCGCCATCGCCAAAATACACGAACGGCCAATCCTCGGGCCGCGCCACCAATTTCTTCCGCACCGGACTGGCCAGAATATAATCCGCCTTCTCCCGCCGGCTCTCGTCGTGGCGCAGGCGGTGCTCGAAGAAATCCCGCTGCCACCCGATGCCGATTTCCTTGGCGGTCCACTCCTTCCATTTGCTGACCATGGCCTTGATCGACTTGTCCGAGGGTGGAAACGAAAGCAACGCATGCAAATGATCGGGCATGAGCAGAAACAGGTAGGGCCACCAAATGAACTTTTCCTTCCGAAGACGGACGTTTTCAAACAACCGTTCAGCAACGTCCGGCAAGGCGAGTTTGTTGCGGTCGCGTTCCCCGCAGTTGATGCTTATGAAATAAGTCTCCTGGTGCGGGTCCACCCACAGCGGAATCTCATGCGAGAGATATTTGCGGTAGGTGGGTTTCACTGGCGGGAAATTGTCGAACGTGATCGGAAACCGCAAGTTTGGAACTTGTTCGGGTCGGTGTCATTCAGTGGTGGAGCCGGCGCGCTGGGTAGGGTCATCGCGCTGCGATGACCACCGGCCCGTACAGGGCCGGAACGCTTTCTTTGCAAGGACGCGCGCGACAATAGCCCGTTGCACCGCTGCACGCGCATCGGCGTCAGGATAATTTTGGCGGACCGCATAAAAATAGTTAACGATAATTCTGGCTCCTTGGGAGGGATTCTGTCTTTTATCTT